>NZ_JAMYVL010000022.1:0-112128 GCF_040323955.1 Mesorhizobium sp. M0018
GCGGCAGATTGTAGGTGACGGTATTGTCGGTGCTGGTCGAGGGCTCGTTCGGATCGACGCTGGCGTTGGTTGCCACGCCGGCCGGTATTGTGGCCACGACGGAACCTGAACCCGTCATGCCGCTGACCAAAACGCTGTAGGAGCTGCCGGAGCCGGTAACGGACGCGGTGGTGGCGCCGGCGGTGCCGGAAAGATCGACGTCGCTGCCATTGAAGCCGGTCACCGGCTCGCTGAAGACCACGTCGAACCGAATTGGTGAGGAACCGGTCGGATCGCTCTGGCCGGCAGCCTGGTTGATGGTCACCGTCGGCAGCGCGAACGCCGCGGTCGGCACGAGCACGAACACGAGAATGGCGGCGAGGGCGCGCCTCAGCGTTGCGAACAAAAGCAGAAAAATCGACGACAACAGAAAGGAAAGTGCGGACAACGGCAAACGCCGCAGCCGCATGGTGACATGCGCATCCAGAGCTACGGTCACCCCGTCCCCCAAAATCCCCCGACCGGCGGGCCTGCTCTCTACGGGCGCTGAATTCCGGACGAGTCGCCTTTGCTTATGATCATCTAGATTGGCGAGTTCATGCAAAGTCAATCTTGAAGCCACGGGTCAGGTAAGCTTGAGACTATTCCCGCCGCGGTGTGGCAGCCACGCAACGTCAGGCGCCTGGACCCCTTGGCCCTGTGAAAACCGGGTATGGTTCCGCATTAGGAGTCGTCGGGCTTCGCCGGCGTGATTATATGGAGGCCAAACGAGCTGTCCCCCATGCGCTTTCCGCCTGCTTTCCTCGACGAGATCCGCGACCGCGTGCCGATTTCTTCGGTGATCGGCCAGCGCGTCGCGTGGGACAGGAAGAAGACTAACGCGCCGCGCGGCGACTATTGGGCGTGCTGTCCCTTCCATGGCGAGAAGAGCCCGTCCTTCCACTGCGAGGACAAGAAGGGCCGCTACCATTGCTTCGGCTGCTCGGTTTCGGGCGACCATTTCAAGTTCCTGACCGAACTTGACGGGATGAGCTTTCCTGAAGCGGTCGAGAAGATCGCCGACATGGCCGGCGTGCCGATGCCGGTTCGCGATGCCCAGGAGGAGCGGCGCGAAAAGGAACGCGCCAGCCTGACTGACGTCATGGAGATGGCGACGGCGTTCTTCCAGGAACGGCTGCAGGGACCGGAAGGGGCAAAGGCCCGCGCCTATCTGCGCGACCGGGGGCTGACACCGGCGACGCAGCAGTCTTTCCGCCTCGGCTATGCACCCGACAGCCGCAATGCGCTGAAGGAGCATCTTGCCGCCAAGGGTGTCCCCAAGGCCGACATCGAGGCGTGCGGGCTGGTGCGCCATGGCGACGACGTCCCGGTTTCCTACGATTGGTTCCGCGACCGCATCATGTTCCCGATCCCGGATTCCAGGGGCAAGATCATCGCCTTCGGCGGGCGGGCACTGGCGCCGGATGCGCTGGCCAAATACATGAACTCGCCCGATACGGAGCTCTTCCACAAAGGCAACGTGCTCTATAATTTCGCCCGTGCGCGGCAAGCGCTCGGAAAGGGGGCGCTGGCCAAGGGCGGCACGGTCATTGCCGTAGAGGGCTACATCGATGTGATCGCGCTGGCGCAGGCCGGCTTCGAAAACGTGGTGGCGCCGCTCGGCACCGCGTTGACTGAAAACCAGCTCGAACTTCTATGGCGCATGGCTGGCGAGCCGGTGCTGTGCTTCGACGGCGACCAGGCCGGGTTGAAGGCAGCGTGGCGCGCCGCCGACATGGCGCTGCCGGCGGTCCAGGCAGGCCGCTCCGTGCGCTTCGCCCTGCTGCCGGAGGGCAAGGATCCCGACGATCTGGTCAAGGGTGACGGGCCGGATGCGTTCCGCGCCGTGCTTTCCGAGGCACGGCCGCTGGCCGACCTCTTGTGGATGCGCGAGACCGCCGGCGGCATCTTCGACACGCCGGAACGGCGGGCGGAGCTCGAAAAGACGCTACGCGAACTGACCAGCCGCATCCGCGACGAGAGCCTTCGCTATCACTACCAACAGGAAATGCGCGAGCGCGTGCAGAGCTTCTTCGGTGCCCAGCGCGGACGCCAGGGACGTCAGGACGGACGGCCCGGTGAGCGCTTCCCGGGCAGGGTCTCAGCACCCGGCGGACAGTTTGCACGTGGCGGCGGTGCCGGTGGGCGCACCGCGATCACCGAAAGCCTCGGCCGCTCGGCGCTGGTCAAACGCGACGGCGAGGGCATGTCGGTGCGCGAGGCGACGATCATTGCGGCCCTCGTCAACCATCCCGTGCTGATCGACGAGAATTTCGCCCATGTCGAGTTCCTCGATCTCGCCAATTCCGATCTGAAGCGGCTGCATGCGGCCATCCTCGACGCCATGGCGCACGATATGGCCAACAACCGCGAGGCTGTAATCGCGACGATCGAGCGGGCCGGCTGCGGTGAGGTCTGGCAGCGCGCGGTGGCGCTGATCAAACGTGCGCGGCAATGGCCGGCGCTGGAAACGGCAGCACTCGACGATGCTCGCGATGCGTTCAGCCAAGCTCTCCACTTGCAGCGCAGCGCGCGCACCTTACATAAGGAGCTGAAGCAGGCGGAAGCAGCGCTCGCCAGCGATCCCACGGACGAAAATTACCGGCACCTGGTCGAAATCCAGGCGCAATTTCGTGATGTGCAGGCAACGGAAGCGCTGATCGAAGGGTTTGGCGTATCGTCGGGCAGAGCTGGGCGCGTTTAGATCGAAGCCTCCAGAAGACTCAAATGTAAGGACGTGCTTGCGCGTTGAATCAAGCGTGCGGTGCTCTAAGTCGGGTAATTGATTCGCTTTTTTCATGCGAATCATGCGAGAGGCGCTTGACCTTCCGGCAGAATGGCGGAATCAGGTCGATTCGAAACGTTAACCCGCCCCAGCATCGACGGGAATGCAGCGATGTAAGGTACTGATCACTGGACAGGCAGTCAGCTTGCCACAGATATCAGGGTTAATCTGGACTTAACGAGAGATGCAGTTACTGGCCCGGTAAAGCGCGTTCTGGAAAGAGCGCATCCAATTTGACCGGACCGGCAGCTTACGCGGCTTTGATACTCAGCCGCTTGGAGAAAATAAAGACTATGGCGACAAAAGAAAAGGAAGAAGTCGAGACCGAACGCGAGGCCGCGACCGATGGCCCTCTGCTCGACCTTTCCGACGATGCTGTCAAGAAGATGATCAAGGCCGCCAAGAAGCGCGGTTATGTCACCATGGACGAGCTGAATTCGGTGCTGCCCTCGGAGGAAGTGACCTCCGAGCAGATCGAGGACACGATGGCCATGCTTTCCGACATGGGCATCAACGTGGTCGAGGACGACGAGCAGGGCGAGGAGCCCGAAGCCGCCGACACCGCCGCTGACGCCGAGGAAGACGCCAACGAGCTGGCCGAGCAGACCGGCACCGCCGTCGCCGCCACCACGACCAAGAAAGAGCCGACCGACCGCACCGACGATCCGGTCCGCATGTATCTGCGCGAGATGGGCTCAGTCGAGCTTCTGTCGCGCGAGGGCGAAATCGCGATCGCCAAACGCATCGAGGCCGGCCGCGAGACGATGATCGCAGGCCTGTGCGAAAGCCCACTGACTTTCCAGGCCATCATCATCTGGCGTGACGAGCTCAACGAATCGAAGATTCTGCTGCGCGAGATCATCGATCTTGAAGCGACCTATGCCGGGCCGGAGGCCAAGCAGGCGCCGGTTGTCGAGCGTATCGAGGAAGCCAAGACCGAGGAAAAGTCGCGCCGTTCGCGCGAGGACGAGGACGACATTACCAATGTCGGCGGCGACACGCGTGGCCTGGTGGACGACGACGAGGAAGACGATGACGAGGCGAGCCTGTCGCTGGCGGCGATGGAAGCGGAACTGCGCCCGCAGGTGATGGAGACGCTCGACGTCATTGCCGACACCTACAAGAAACTGCGCAAGCTGCAGGACCAGCAGGTCGAGAACCGGCTGGCTGCCGCGGGCACGCTGTCGCCCAGCCAGGACCGCCGGCTGAAGGAATTGAAGGACCAGCTGATCAAGGCGGTGAAGTCGCTGTCCTTGAACACGGCGCGCATCGAGGCGCTGGTCGAGCAGCTCTACGACATCAACAAGCGCCTGGTGCAGAACGAAGGCAAGCTGCTCAGGCTGGCCGAAAGCTATGGCGTGCGCCGCGAGGAATTCCTCAAGGAATATCAGGGCTCGGAGCTCGATCCCAACTGGACGCGCTCGATCGGCAATCTGACCTCGCGCGGCTGGAAGGAATTCACCAAGAACGAGAAGGACGCCATCCGCGACCTGCGCGCCGAGATCCAGAACCTCGCCACCGAGACGGCGATTTCGATCCAGGAATTTCGCAAGATCGTCAACCAGGTGCAGAAGGGCGAGCGCGAAGCCGCGATCGCCAAGAAGGAAATGGTCGAGGCCAATCTGCGCCTCGTCATCTCCATCGCCAAGAAATATACCAATCGCGGCCTGCAGTTCCTCGACCTGATCCAGGAAGGCAATATTGGCCTGATGAAGGCGGTCGACAAATTCGAATACCGCCGCGGCTACAAGTTCTCGACCTACGCGACGTGGTGGATCCGGCAGGCGATCACCCGTTCGATCGCCGACCAGGCGCGCACCATCCGCATTCCGGTGCACATGATCGAAACGATCAACAAGATCGTGCGCACCTCGCGCCAGATGCTGCATGAGATCGGCCGTGAGCCGACGCCGGAAGAACTGGCGGAAAAGCTCGCCATGCCGCTGGAAAAAGTGCGCAAGGTGCTGAAGATCGCCAAGGAGCCGATCTCGCTCGAAACGCCGGTCGGCGACGAGGAGGATTCGCATCTGGGCGACTTCATCGAGGACAAGATGGCGATTCTGCCGATCGACGCGGCGATCCAGGCCAATTTGCGCGAGACGACGACGCGCGTGCTGGCCTCGCTGACGCCGCGCGAAGAGCGCGTGCTCAGAATGCGCTTCGGCATCGGCATGAACACCGACCACACGCTTGAAGAGGTCGGCCAGCAGTTCTCGGTCACCCGCGAGCGCATCCGCCAGATCGAAGCCAAGGCGCTGCGCAAGCTCAAGCACCCGAGCCGGTCGCGCAAGCTCAGAAGCTTCCTCGACAGCTGAGGCCGGGTGACGGATAAGCAGTTTAAAGGGCGCCGGTGGCGCCCTTTTCCGTTTGGACACAGGCGATCACGATTGGACGCGCCGCTCTTGCGGGTCGCGCCCTACGAGAGGATAATTCCGCGACGGACGCATTCTCTGGGCGACAAACCCGGATGCCCGCCCCGGCGGTTAGACGCCGTGCTCCGTGGCACCGGAGGGAGGTGTGCCATGACAACTTACATCGTGCTGATCAACTGGACGGAGCAAGGCGCCAAAAATGTGCGCGAATCGCCGAAGCGGCTCGATGCCGCCAAGAAGCTGCTGGGAGACATGGGCGGGTCCTTCAAGGCATTTTATCTCACCATGGGGGATTGTGACATGGTGGCCGTGCTCGAAGCGCCCGACGATGCTGTCCTGGCTCGTTTCTCGCTGATGCTGGCGACGGGCGGAAACGTCAGGACGCGGACACTCAAGGCTTTCCCCGAGGATGCCTATCGCGAGATCATCACCTCGCTCGGCTGAGCCGCGGCGCCTGAAGCGCGTCGCGCTGAACGGCCCTTGCGACGCGCTTTAGGCTCTTCTTTTTATGCATGTCGTTATCGTAAAACCGCTGCGTACCCTTTGGGCGACCTGGATCAGCGAAGCCGGCCATTCCGCCGGTATCGTATCACGTTGCGGCGCAACGGCATTTCTCGGATAATCCGTGCGTGTCCTCTGGTGCCGTTTCGAAACATGGCCAAGCCTCTGCTGACTGTCTGGTACAATACGCGCTGTCCGGTCTGCGATGCCGGCATCAGCCGGCAGAAGCGGCGGCTGATCGAGGCGGTCAAGGCCGGGCGGATCGAATTTCGCGACATCAATGCCGAACCGGCGGCGCTGGCCGGGTACGGCATCGGCCTGGAGGACATCCGGCGCAGGCTGCATGCGATCGACGCCGACGGCAAATTGCTGGTCGGCGCCGATGTTGCCATTGCTGTATGGCGCACGACGCCCGGCGAAGCCTGGCTCGCAACGCTGTTCGGCAATCCCGGCGCACTGCCGTTGACGCGCTATGGCTATGATCGCTTTGCCGATCTGCTCTATGCCTGGAACCGGCGCAAAGGCCGCTGGTAACGGGTATTATTCGCTCCGCACCGAAAGGTCCGGAGATTGTTTCCAGGTCTTTCGCGTGCCCTGCTATCGAGCCACGGGCTCGCAAAGCCAGCCAACGATGCGGCGCACCACCGGCAGCACCAGCAGCAGCGTCGGAAAGGCAACCAGCCAGGACAGGCCCCAAGCCGTCAGCCAAGTGGCCAGCATGTCGGGCTGGAAGCCAAGGCTTTTCAGTGTCGAGATGAACGACACGATGAACGTCATCAGCAACGACAGCACCAGCGGGCCGAGCACGGCGGCATTGCGCGCAGGCAGCTTGCTGCGCCGGGTTTTCATGGTCATTTGGATTTCCCTGAAGCATCCGGTTCGTCGCCTTGCATCCATTCGCCCGTATTGTCGGCGTAACTGCCCGGAACGACCGGGGTGGATGCGTTGCTTCACGTCAGACGCTTACGGAGCGGCCTTCGGCCCTCATGCACCGTCTAGCTGCCCTCGCTGGCGAAATCAATCCTGCTGGTGCCATTTTCAGATACATCGTAAGATATATCTTGACTCGGCCGTGGCGGGCACTTAGTTGAGATATATCGTAAGACATAACTCAAGGAGCAGACAATGCACAAAGACAATCATTTCAGCCATCATCGTTTCGGCGAACGCGCCGAGCGCGTCTTCATGCATATGGCCGGCAAGTTCGGCGGACGTGGCGGCGGCTTTGGCCCGTTCGGGCATGGCATGAGAGGCGGCGGACGCGGCGGGCCGGGCGACATGTTCCGCGCCGGCCGCATGCTGGCCGACGGCGATCTCAAGCTCATCACGCTGTCACTGCTGGCCGAGGCGCCGCGGCACGGCTACGACATCATCAAGGCGCTGGAGGAGCGCACCAGCGGCGTCTACAGCCCGAGCCCCGGCGTGGTCTATCCGACGCTGACCTTCCTGGAGGAGGCCGGCTACGCCGTTTCTGCGGCGGAAGGCAACAAGAAGGTGTTTTCAATCACCGAGGCTGGGCAGGCGCACCTCAACGAAAATCGCGAGATGATCGACCACGTGCTCGAACATCTCGAGCGCTTCGGCCGCAAGATGGCCAAGGCGCGCGACTGGTTCGGCTGGAACGATGACGGCGACGGTGGCCGGCGCGGCCGCGGCCGCTCGGAAAAGCGCGACGAGTTTCGCGCCGTGCGCCACCGGCTACGCGCCGCGCTCGGCGAGATCGTCGATGCGCCTGAAGCAAAGCAGGCCGAGGCAATCAGCATATTGGAAGCTGCCGCGGAAGCACTGGAAGCACTGACGCGCGACTGACCTCTAACGGCAAGCCGCAGGCGGCCCTTGCCGGTCCAGCCAAGGACCGGTACTGAAAATCATCCTGCACCGCGCTATGTGGTGCAGGATGATTGCCGTTGGAGGATACCCCATGTCTTTTCTGAAGCGTCTTTTCGGCGGAGGCAACGAAGCCGCCGAGCCAAAGACAGCGGCGCCGGCAAAGCAGATCGAGCACAAGGGATTTTTGATCAGCGCCACGCCCTACAAGGCGGAGGGCCAGTACCAGACCTGCGGCGTGGTTTCGAAAGAGATCGACGGCGTGATGAAGGAGCACAAATTCATCCGCGCCGACCGCTTTGCCGGGCTTGATGATGCCGTCGACATCTCGATCAAAAAGGGCATCCAGCTGGTCGACGAGCAGGGCGAAAAGATCTTCGGATAGATCGGCTACTACAGCCTTGGGTCGATTGGCTCGCTTTCCAACGCCAGCACGGCGAAGACACACTCGTGAACCCGGCGTAGCGGCTGCTTGGCGACAAATCGCGTTAGCGCTTCGTGGCCAAGCGCGAACTCCCGGAGCGCCAGGCTGCGCTTGCCGGCCAGGCCGCGTTCTCGGAGGCGGATGAGATTGTCGGGTGAATCATATTCGGGACCATAGATGATGCGCAAATATTCCGGGCCGCGGACCTTCAGCGCCGGCTGGATGAGCCCCTTCTCGCCACGGCTGACGAAGTCGCGTGGTTTGACCACCATGCCTTCGCCGCCTGAGCCGGTCAGTGCTTCCCACCAGGCGACGGCCTCGGCACACGCGCTGCCGTCGGCGAGGTCAACCATACGCCATCGAGTCGGCGTGACCACGCCGCCACGGGCAGCCAGACGGTCCGCGAGCGACATGTGCCAGACATGGTCCTGGTCAAACCAAACACGTCCCTCGCTGGCCAGCAGGTGGAAAGGCGCGGCCTTAAGGTCCTCGACGCCCGAAACTGGCCATACGTAGGGCGCCCAGGCGGTCGCGTATTTGGCTGCGCGGACGGCCCGGTCTTCAAGGCGTGCGTTCAGGCCGGCTGCATCGACGCCGCGCGCCATCGCACGGGCCAGCGCCTCGTTGCTGGCCTTGAAACCGGCGGCAGAGGATATCGCCACAGGCGCATACTGGCTTTCGATCAGACTGCCGGCCTTGGCCGACCAAGGCATTATCTCGGCGTCCAGCAGCAGCCAGTCGCTGTTCAATTCCTTCCACAGATCCGCCGCGTCGACCTCGGTGCGAAGACGGGCGAGCAGGTCCTCCGTCATGGCACTGTCATTGAAAAAGGAGCGTCCGGTGCGGGTCCAGATTGCGCCGGTTTCGTCGCCAGGGACCCCGAAGCGGCTGCGTGCCGCCTGCGCGTTCCGGCAGAGCGCGATCACTGCCCGCGAACCCATGTGCTTCTCCTCGCACACGATCTGCGCAACGCCGCGCTCGCGGAAGTAAGCGAAGGCATCCTCCGGACGTTCCAGCCAGCCGTCCTGGCTGCTGGTCTCGGACGGCGACATGGTCGGCGGCAGATAGATCAGCCATTGCGGCGAGAGCGCGAAGCGGCTCATCACCTCCAGTGCTGCCGACGCGTTCTCCTCGGCCACGACAATCCGGCCCCTCAGTCCGGTCTCGATCCAACGGCGACCGGAGACATCCTGATAATCGAGCACGCCGTCGGCGTCGGCCTGTGCCGATTTACCGGGACCGGACCCGCCCAGCGGACGTATCGGCTCCGACCAGGTCTCGATTGCCGGCACCTCGACCAGTTCGCGTTCCGGCCAGCGCAAGGCCGTCAGCTTGCCGCCGAATACGCATCCGGTGTCGATGCACAGGGTGTTGTTGACCCATTCGGCCGATAGCGTGGGCGTATGTCCATAGATAATGGCCGTCTTGCCACGATAGGCCGCAGCCCAGTCGGCACGGACGGGCAGCCCGAATTCGTCGGTCTCGCCTGTGGTCTCGCCGTACAGAGCGAACTCGCGCACAGCGCCGGAACCGCGTCCGATCATCCCTTCCTTGAGGCCGGCATGGGCGACGGCGAGGCCTCCGCGATCGAGCCAGACATGGCTGCGCAGGCCGTCGAGAAAGGCCGGCAGCGCCTCGCGCAGGCCTCGGTCCTGTGCATTTAGCTGATCGAGAGTCTGCTGGAGGCCGTGAGCGACAGTGACCTTGCGGCCTTCTAGCCAGCGGCTGAGTTTGCGTTCATGGTTGCCCTGGACACAGTAAGCCGTTCCAGCCGCGACCATGCTCATGGCAATGCGCAGCACGTCGGGCGAGTTGGGGCCGCGATCGACGAGGTCGCCGACAAAGACGATCTTGCGGCCCTCTGGTGGAACCACGGTGACCATTCGGTCGCCCTGATGCTCAGACCAGGCGACGCTGTAGCCCAGTCGAGCGAGCAGGATATGAAGCTCATCCGAACAGCCATGGATGTCGCCAATGATATCGAACGGGCCATGGTCGTCGCGCTTATCGGTCCACAGCGGCTGTCGCGACACCTCGGCCGCGTCGATGCTGGCCTCGCTGGTAAGCTTCCAGACTTGGCGGAAGCCCTCGCGTTGGAGGCCGCCAAGACCCTTGCGGACCTCGGTTGTCATGCGCTGGGCGACCCCGGCGCCGAACTGCCGGTCGGCTCGCACCGCATTGCGTGCGACGCACACCTCGACGCCTGGATCGAGGACCACGGCGACGGGCAAAGCGTGCCACTTGCGCGCCAGCTCAATCCAGGGCTTGCGGTCGGCGGCTCGCACATTGGTGGCATCGATGACGGCCAGCCTGCGGTGTTTGAGCCGCTTGCCGGCTATTTCGCGAACCAGATCGAAGGCATCCGCAGAGACGTCCTGGTCGGTTTCGTCGTCGGAGATCAGCGCCCGGCACTGGTCCGAGGAGATAATCTCGGTCGTCAGGAAATGCTTGGTGGCGAAAGTCGACTTGCCCGATCCGGTCGAGCCGATCAGCACGACGAGGGCGAAGTCAGGAATGGTGAGGTTGGTCTTATCAGGTTCTCTCATCGGGTGAACACCGCCATCTGTGTGGGGGCGCCGAGGGTCGGGCCCTCGGCTCCGATACCGCTGAAGGTGGCTGCATAGCCATAGATCTCGCCGATTTTGGCCGCCCAGGCTTGGAACTGAGCCCGGCTCCATTCGAAACGGTGATCGGGATGGCGAAATGCGCCAGGGACCAGTCTTGGAAACAGAGCGTTGTAGTCCGCATTCGGAGTGGTCACGATGACGGATTTGGGCGCCGTCTCACCGAAAACGATGCGTTCGACCAGGGGCAGCCTGTCCTCGTCGAGATGCTCGATGACCTCGACCAGAACGGCGACGTCGGCTGCGGCCCAACGGCTGTCGCGGTAGGTCAGCGATCCATGCAGCAGCGTGACCCGGCCCTCGGGCGGCCCGCCTAATTCGTTCAGCTTGAGACGCTTTGCGGCCCATTCCAGTTCGCGCGCCGCCGGATCCAGACCGAACAGCATGTGGATCCATCGCTCGCGCACCAGCCTGTCGAGCAGCTTGCCTTCACCGCATCCCAGGTCCGCAACCGTGGTTCCTCCCGTCGCTCGAATGGCGTGGACAACTGCGTCCATGCGCAGATCGTTGAGCCGGATAGGCGTCTCCAGCGCTTCCTCGGGCGTGACGCGCAACTCGGCAGGTTGTGCCTCGCCAGCCGTCTCGGGAGCCAGCCGCTCCAGGGCGATGCGGGCCAAAGCCCGGCGATTGCCAAGGTAGCGGCGCACGATCAGGTCTTTGGCCGGATGGTTTTCCAGCCAGCCCTCTCCCTTGGACAGCAGCTTGTCGATCTCTGCTTCGCCGACCCAGTAATGCTTGGCATCGTCCATCACCGGGATCAGCACATAGAGGTGATTCAACAAGGCGCTGAGCCGGCCTGTGCCGGTCAGCTTCAGATGGCCGTATCGGGGCTCGCCTGCAGCACCCCCGATTCCTTCGATTGGCGTCAGATCGACTGTCCAGCCCAAGGGTTCGAACAAACTTCGAACCAGAACCTCACCGCCGCGCGTTGGCAGTGGCGTAACCACGGCTTCCAGCGGCAGTTCGCTGTCGGCCAGTTCCTGGCGCTCCTTCGATATACCGGTCATCGCCGTCCGCAGCATTTTGTTCAGCGCCACCGACAGGAAGGATGATGCTGCGTAAGGCCGGTCGTTCACATATTGGTCGAGCAGGCCTTCTGCCTGGCCCTTGCCCCGCACCAGTCCCACAGGATCGACATCGAGCAGGAGTGCAGCCTCGCACCGCTCTTCGGTTGCCTCGGGATAGAACAGCCACGCCTTGCCGAAAGACAGGTCGGTCTCGTGCAGGCGATCCGGATGCTTGTGCAGCAAGAAACCGAGATCGGTGGCCGGACGGTGCGTTGTGGCAACGGAAAGGAACATCCGCGACCGATAGCGCAGACAAGCGGAATAACCAATGGCGGTTGTGTGGCCCACCACAATAGGTTGTCGCCAACGACAACAAGGGCAGGCGCCGGGCGCCTGCCCTTTCAGACGATGCTGACGCTTTACGCCGCGGTGGCGACGCGCTCGGCATTGCCGGTCGCGGCTACAATGGCGTCGACCTTGGTCGAGGCCTTGGCCAGCGCTGCTGCCACCGCATCGGCGCCCATGCCGACTCCTTCGATGCGGATGACCTCGAGATCGGTCATGCCGAGGAAGCCAAGCACGCTGCGCAGGTAGGGAATGGCGTGATCGAACTGCACGGCCGCACCTTCGGAATAGATGCCGCCCGAAGCCAGCACGATGTAGACCTTCTTGCCGGTGACGAGGCCCTTGGGGCCGTTCTCGCCATAGGCAAAGCTCTTGCCGGAACGGGCAATGTGATCGACCCAGGACTTCAGCGTCGAGGAGATGTTGAAGTTGATGAAGCCGGTGGCGAGAATCACCGAATCGGCGGCGAACAGTTCATCCAGCACGACATCGGAGACGCCAACGACTTCAGCCTGGCGCGAGGTGCGCGCTTCGGCCGGCGTGTAGATGCCGGTCGCATAATCGGCATCGATGTGCGGCAACGGATTGGCGACGAGGTCGCGCACGACAAGCGTGTTCGACGGATCGGCGGCAACAAGCTTTTCGGCGAATTCAGTAGCAATACGGGTCGAGTGTGAGGCAGCGCCGCGCGGGCTCGATGTGACAAGAAGGATGGACATAATGGGGTCTCCAGGGTTGGATCAAAATCTCCCGGCAGATATGTGTGCGCAGACCCATTTGAAAAACTGGTATATTTTGTATATTATCCATCTAAAATGTGGATTGAACGATGCAACCGAACCCGACGCTTGACCAACTGCAGATCCTGGTTGCGGTGGCCGAGACCGGCAGCTTCTCGGCCGCCGGGCGCAAATTGAATCGCGCGCAATCGGTGATCAGCTACGCCATCGCCAACCTCGAAGCGCAGCTCGGGCTGAAGCTGTTCGAGCGCGAGGGCACGCGTGAACCGCAACTGACCGATGTCGGCAAGGCGACGCTGGAAGATGCGCGGCGCATGGTCGGCGTGCTGCAACGCATCCGCTCGCGTGTCGACGGATACCGGCAGGGATTGGAGGCGGAAGTGACGCTGTCGGTCGACGTGACGCTACCGTCGCCGGTGCTGGTTCGGGTGCTAAAGGCATTCGAGGCGCAGTTCCCGGCCGTGACGCTGCGTCTGCATATCGGCTCGCTTGGCCTTATCCTCGATCATGTTGTCGGCGGACAGGCCGATCTCGGCATCGGGGGGCTTCTGGGTGAGACGGACGTGAATCTGCTTCGCATCGGCTTCTTCTCCCTGGTGCCAGCCGCAGCGCCTGATCACCCTCTGGCGCTGCTGCCGAGACCAGTGGCGCTAGAGGATGTCCGCGAACACATCCAACTGGTCGTCTCGGACCAGTCCGAGCGTACGCGCGGGCGTGACTATGGCGTCTTCGCCTACCGCACCTGGCGGCTGACGGATGTGCGCACCAAGCACGTGCTGATGCGCGAGGGGCTGGGCTGGGGCGGGCTGCCGCGATGGCTCATCGCCGATGATCTGGCGACCGGCCGGCTCGTCGAACTCGATCTCGAGCCTTACAGCGAAGTCCGCTCGCCGCTCTATGCCATGCACCGCGCCGATCGCAGCCCGAAACCGGCGGCCGCCTGGCTGATCGACCAGTTCAAGCGCCAGCTAGGCTGTTTCAACGAGTTCGAACCGGGTGAGATACCTGAGGAGGAGCCGGAGACAGGCCGTCGATCAGCGCCATGAGAACGGCGCGATAGTCCTCGATCGATGCTCCAGTTTCGATGGCGAGCGCTGCGCGGTCGAAGGCGGCTGCGAGCAACGCGGTCAGTGCTTCCACAGGCAGTCTCGTCATGGAGTGCGAGCGCATCGCAGCAACAAGGCCTTCGCGCAGCGAACGGTTGCCATGGCGATTGTCGATCGCATCCATGGCGGCGCGGCCGAGTACGGCCGGGCCGTCAAGCAGCAAGAGCCGCGTGCGGCCGGGCGCACGCATGGCAGCCAGATAGGCATCCGAGCCGGCAATCAGCGCATCGCGGGCAAATAGCGAAGGCGGCGACGCGCGTTCGATCTCTTCCGAGACGGCTTGCGCCTCCTGTTCGACCACAGCGGCAAACAACGCCTGCTTGTCGGCAAAGTGATGATAGAGCGCGCCGCGCGTGACGCCGGCAGCGGCGACGATCTCAGGTGTGCCGGTCTCGGCATAGGACTTTTCGGTGAACAGTTTGCGAGCCGCGGCGATGAGCTCAGCGCGTGTCGCCTCGGTGCGATCACGGTTGGAGCGACGAGCGGATCCTTGTTGCATACATGCAGCCTGTATGTTATTGCCATTTACATGCAGACTGTATGTTATTTGCCGGGAGAAGGAAAGATGAGGACGACGAGCTATTATCCGGTGCTGATGACGAGCGACGTTGCCGGCACGGCAGCCTTTTATGTTGCGCATTTCGGCTTCAAGCCGCTGTTTGAGGCCTACTGGTACGTGCATCTGCGCTCAGCCGAAGATCGCCGCGTCAACCTCGGCATCGTCCAGGGCGATCATGAGACGATCCCGGAGGAAGGGCGGGGCCGCACATCTGGCCTGCTGATCAATTTCGAGGTCAGGGATCCGGATGCCATCTATGAGCGGATCACCGCCGCTGGCCTGCCGATCCTGCGAACGCTGCGCGACGAACCCTTCGGCCAGCGCCATTTCATCACCAGGGATCCCAACGGCGTGCTGATCGACGTGATCAGGCCGATCCCGCCGAGCCCAGAATTTATGGCGCAATATGCGCAGGGTGCTGCGGCGCGCTAACTCGCCCGCGCCAACGGCATCACGGTGACCTGAGTAATGCCGGAGCGGCGCACCACCGTGCACAGTGTCTCGCGGCCGATTCGCTCGGCGTCGAGCATGCGCACCAGATCGTCGACGCCGGTGACCGGGCGGCCGTCGATGGCGGCAATAATGTCGCCTTCCCTGAGGCCGGCTTTGGCCGCCGGGCTGTTCTTTTCGACGGTGCGCAGGCGCACCGCCGTGCTGCTCGATACTTGCGACAAAAGGGCTGCGCGGCGCGGCAGGTTGGTGGTGTCGGCGGAAACGCCGATGAAGGCACGGCGCACACGGCCGAAGCGGATGATTTCCGAGATGACGAAATTGGCGGTGTTGGAGGCAACCGCGAAGGCGATGCCTTGCGCACCGTGGATCATCGCGGTGTTAACGCCGATCACCTCGCCAGCCGAGGACACCAGCGGTCCGCCAGAATTGCCGGGGTTGAGCGCGGCGTCGGTCTGGATGACGTCGTCGATCAGCCGGCCGGTGGAGGCACGCATCGAGCGGCCGAGTGCCGAGACGACGCCAGTGGTGACGGTCCATTCGAAGCCGAGCGGATTGCCGATGGCAATAGCAATCTGGCCGCGCCTCAAACGCTTGGAATCGCCAAGCGGCGCAACATCGGCAAAGTTGCCGTCGGCGCGCACCAGCGCAATGTCGGTGTCGGGATCGCGGCCGAGCACGCGGCCTTCCCTGGAGGCGCCGTCCGGCATTGACACGCGTACGCTGCGCGCATCGCCGACGACGTGGAAGTTGGTGACGACCAGCCCGTCCTGCGCGATGACGAAGCCGGAGCCATGGCCACCCGGGCCACCGATGCGCTCGATGCGGCAGACGGCGGGCCCGATGCGGTCGACGGCATCGGCGACCGTCGCCGAATAGGCATCGAGAAGGGCATCGTCATATTGCAATTGCTGGGCGGGCAGGGCCATCCGAGGGCTCCGTTTGGAACAAGATGAACAATGCCTATATGTGCGGAGCGGCCGGACCGGCCGCGACCTGACCAGATGGCCAGTCAAATGCCCAACTAGCCGTCAGGCGAGTATCCGCCAACGCCCTGCCGGGCGATATCTGGGTCACGAAGAACCCAGGAGACAAATCATGAGCGATTTCAATCTGAGCACGTTTTCCGACGCCATTGCCGACATCGCGGCAGCCGCGGCACCAGCGACGGCCAGCTTCGCGACGCACCACCGGACGTCAACTGCTTTCCACTGGCGGGACGGCTATTTCGTCACTGCCGAGGAGGCGGTCGAGGCCGGCGAGGAGATCGAGCTGACGTTTTCTTCGGGCGAAGCCGTCAAGGCGGAACTGGTCGGCCGCGACCCGTCCACCGGCACGGCCGTTTTGAAACCGGCCGGCGCGCCGGCCGCCCCGTCACTGGTAAAGGCGGATGCGGTGCGGCCGGGCAACCTGGTGGTCGTGGCGGGCAATAGCGACGGCACCTCGCTCGCTACCTTCGGCACGGTCGGCGAGGTCGGCCCGGCCTGGCGTTCAATGCGCGGTGGCACGATCGACCGGCGCATCAACCTTGCCGTCAATGCCGGCGGCCGTTTCGAGGGTGGCCCTGTGCTCGACGCCAAGGGCGGACTGATCGGCATGCTGCTGTTCGGGCCACGCCGGCGGGCGCTGGTCATGCCTTACGAAACGATCGAGCGGGCAGTCACGACGCTGCGCGAGAAGGGTCATGTGGCGCGCGGCTATCTTGGCGCCGGCCTGCATCCGGTCCGCAATGGTGATACACAGGGCGCCATGGTGATGAGTCTCGACGATAACGGGCCGGCGAAATCAGCCGGTCTCAGTCTCGGCGACATCATCGTGTCGTGGAACGCAGAGACGGTGCATGGCCCGCGCGAGCTGATCCGCAAGCTCGGGCCGGACAGCGCCGGTGCCTTGGTGACACTCGGCGTGGTGCGCGGCGGCGAGAATCGTGAGGTTTCCCTGACCATCGGTGAAAAGCCACTGAGCTGAGGGATAGATGGTAAGCGGTGAGGTCGCTGGCAGACGGCTGACGGTGCTGATCGCGCTCGGTGACGCCGAGCGCACGCGAAGTCTGTCCGCCATTCTCGCCGCGACCGATGATCTGCGGCCGGTTCTGGCCGGCGAAGTCGACGGGCGTGAGGCGGCGGATGTCGCCATCGTCGATGATCATGGGCTACAAGGCGGGCTCGTCGACGCGGCTATGCCTCGCGTGCTGCTATCGTCGCGAGCGGCCCGTGAATGGCCGGCCGATACAGTATTTGCCGTGCTGCCGGTGCAAGCGGACGAGTTGCTGATCGCCGCCGCCGCGCGGCTCGCGGCTGCGGGCTACCGGATTTCGCGTGACAGTCATGCTCTATCCGATCTGCATCACGATTTGACCTTCCATGGCAGCGACCGGTTCGAAGAGGAACCGACTGACGAGCATATCGTCCGGCCGACGCTTTCGCCGCGGGAAGGCGAGGTGCTGGCGCTACTGGCCGAGGGCGCCCCCAACAAGGTCATCGCGCGGCGGCTGAACATCTCCGTGCATACGGCGAAGTTCCATGTCGCAGCGATCCTGACGAAGCTCGGTGCCGCCAACCGCACCGATGCGATTGCCATCGCCATGCGGCAGGGCCTGGTGCTGGTCTAGTTCAGATTGTCTCAAGGCCGACGCAGCGTAACCCACATGCGGTGTGTTGGGCCTTGCGCGGCGGTTCTCAGCCGCGCAAGGATCGTGTCTTTCATGTTGCAGGAAGGCGCAAGGATGTCGCTCAAGGGAAAGACGCTTTTCATCTCCGGCGGGTCGCGCGGCATCGGGCTGGCGATTGCGCTGCGCGCCGCGCGCGATGGCGCCAATGTGACGATCGCGGCCAAGACCGCCGAGCCGCATCCGAAGCTGCCCGGGACGATCTACACGGCGGCGCACGAGATCGAGCAGGCCGGCGGCAAGGCGCTGCCGGCGCTGTGCGACATTCGGGATGAAGAACAGGTCGCCGAGGCGGTCGCCAAGACCGTGGAGAGGTTCGGCGGCGTCGATATCTGCGTCAACAACGCCAGTGCCATCCAGCTCACCGGCACGTTGGAGACCGATATGAAGCGCTACGATCTGATGCACCAGATCAACACGCGCGGCACTTTTCTCGTCTCCAAAATGTGCATTCCGCACTTGAGGTTGGCGGAAAATCCTCACATCTTGAATCTGGCGCCGCCGCTCGACATGAAGGCCAAGTGGTTCAAGAACCATGTCGCCTACACGATGGCAAAGTTCGGCATGTCGATGTGCACGCTGGGCATGAGCGCCGAGTTCGCCAGGGACGGCATTGCGGTCAATTCGCTATGGCCGATCTCGACCATCGACACGGCGGCGGTGCGTAACCTCCTGGGCGGGGCGACGGTGGCGGCGATGAGCCGTTCGCCCGACATCATGGCCGATGCGGCATACGCCATCCTGGTCAGGCCGTCGCGTGAGGCGACCGGCAATTTCTACATTGACGAAGAAGTGCTGCGCGCTGAGGGCGTCAGCGATTTCTCGGCCTATGCGCCGGGTGCGACAGGCCCGCTCGCCGGCGACTTTTTTGTGCCGGACGAGGTGTTCGGCCGGACGGATACCAAAATCAAAGGTATCTACTGACGGAAAGTATCTAGCTGACAGGCATAACTCTTAAAGACCGGCACAGACGCGTGCTCAGTCTTCGGCTTTCTTGGCTTTGCCAAGACCCATCAGCCGGTCGATATAGGCAAGCATCAGTGCCGACAGAACGAAGGCCAGATGAATAATGGTCAGCCACATCAGCTGGTCGGTCGTGTAGGAGACCGAGTTCAGGAACACCTGCAAGAGGTGGATCGAGGAGATCGCTACGATTGTCGAGGCGACCTTGACCTTCAGCGAGCCGACATCGATCGTGCCCAGCCAATGCACCTTGCCGTCATTTTCATCGAAGCGGCTGACGAAGTTTTCGTAACCCGAGATGATCACCATCACCACCAGTGAGGCGACCAGCGCGGCATCGATGAGGCCGAGTATTTTCAGGATGGTGTCGGTGTCATCGAGCGTGAAGGCGAGGGAGACGAACTCGAACAGCTTGTTGCCGAAGGACACGGCATAAATTGCAAGTGCCGCACCCAGTCCGAGATAGAAGGCGACGAGCAGCCAGCGCGAGGCGAGAATGATCGATTCGATGGCGAGTTCGAGGCGCTTCATGCGGCGATTCGGGCTCCATTGTCGGAGTGCCGTATTTCGGGCAGGCTGCGGCGGTTTGCAAGGTTTCAAAAAAACGAAACCCCGCCGGGGAGGGGAACCGGCGGGGCTCGTGTGTCCCGCTGGAGTCGGGACAGGGCAGGGAACGCCCTTTCCAGAATCTGGGATGGGTAACCGCGCGTTTCAAGATTGATGACCGCGCGATTCAATGGTTGATCAAATCGCGCGGTTCACATTGCGGTTTATTGGGCGCTGGCCACAGGCGCTACCAGGGGTGTAATCCGGCGGATGGCGACGCGGCGGTTCTCGCGGTTGGGTCCCGACGTGTTGACCTTGAGATACTCCTCGCCATAGCCCTGCGTCGTCAGGTTCTCCGGCGGGATGCCAAAGGCGTTGGTCAAGGCTTCGGCGACCGCCTCGGCGCGGCGGTCGGACAGAGCAAGGTTCGCTTCCGGTGTGCCGACAGCGTCGGTATGGCCCTCGATCAGGAAGCTCTCGGCCGGGTTTTTCTTCAGCAGCTTGTCCATGGCGTTGGCAACACCCTCCAGCTTCTGGACCTCGGTGTCGGAAATCGAGGCCGAACCGAATTCGAAGTTGAGCGTGTCGAGGTCGATGCGGCGGGCGATGTCGCGCACGCGGGCCGAGCGCTTGACCTCGTCGATCGAATAGAGGCGCTGGACCCTCTCGACCGGCGGCCGTTCGAGGAAGGTGTAGTAGTCGTCCGGATCCTCGACCTCTTCGGAATCCAGAATGTATTCCTCTTGCGGGATGGTAAGGCGCATCGGCGGCAGGTCGTCGCCCGGGTCGCGCCAGTCTGCATCGTCGTCATAGTTCCGCTCGTCGACATAGCTCAGCACATATTCGCGGCCGTCGGGCGCGATGCGTGAACGCTGGATGACGTCGCCGTAGCGATTGCGGATGGTGACGATCCGGACACCATTGTCACGCTCGACTATTTCCCGGGTGCGATCGCCCGACAGGTCCTCGTAATAGACATTCCTGGCGCCGCGGTGCATGCGCGGTGCATCACTGCTTTCGACGAACGTCTGGTTGTTGAACTGCAGGATAACGCGGTCGCCGAATTCCCTGACGACGTTGGCACCCTGGGGGCGCGGACGACGACGAACATCCTCGATGTCCGGCGCACGCTCGACGCGCTTGCCTTTTTCCTCGGTCACCGGAACGATTTTTTCAGGCTTGATCTCCCGCTGGGCTGCCCGGTCGTCGGTGGGTGGCGGCCCCTGATCGACCGGAGCCGGCTTCGGGGCTTCCACCTGGTTCTCGCCCTGCTGGGCGGGCTGGTTGCCCTGCTGCTTACCGGCATTTTGGCCGCGCTCCTTGCCACCCTTGCGCTTGCGCAAGACATCCTTCTGGCTGTCCAGAACAGGTGCCTCGTTCGGATTGGCCTGGGCTTCACCCTGGACCGGATTTTCCCCCTGGACCGGCGCGGCCTGGCCAGTCGAAGGCTGTTCGCCGGTCGAGGGCTGTTGCTCTCCTGTCACCGGCTGTTCGCCGACAGGCCTCTTGCCACGTTTCTTGATCTTGTCCTGGGGCTGTTCGCCCTGGACGGGAGCGGCCTGCTGCTCGGTCGGAGCCGGTTGGGCCTGTGGGGTCGCTTCCTTATTGGTCGGCGCCGGCTGGCCTTCCGCCTCCGTGGCGGGTCCGGTCAATTCAGCAGGCTTCTTGCGCTTGCCCGGCTTTTGTCCGGGCTCGACAGTCGGAGCCTGTTCTGCCGGGGCAGCCTCGATCTGCTGGTTCTGTTTTTGCTTCTTCTTGCGCGGATTGACGTTGGGCTGGTTGTCGTTTGCCGGCGCTGCCTGCTCGGCCGGTTGTTCCGATGGGGCCGCTTCGATCTGCTGCTGATTGCGCCGCTTCTTGCGGGGCTGCTCGGTCTCGGCCGGAGCGATCTGCTCGGCCGGAGCGGATTCTGTTTGCTGCTGCTGATTGCGCCGCTTCTTGCGGGGTTGCTCGGTCTCGGCCGGACCGATCTGCTCGGCCGGAGCGGATTCTGTTTGCTGCTGCTGATTGCGCCGCTTCTTGCGCGGTTGCTCGGACTCGGCTGGAGCGATCTGCTCGGCCGGAGCGGATTCTGTTTGCTGCTGCTGATTGCGCCGCTTCTTGCGGGGTTGCTCGGACTCGGCTGGAGCGATCTGCTCGGCCGGAGCGGATTCTGTTTGCTGCTGCTGATTGCGCCGCTTCTTGCGGGGTTGCTCGGACTCGGCCGGAGCCGCCTGCTCGGCCGGAGCGGATTCCGTTTGCTGCTGCTGGTCGCGCTTCTTCTTTCTGGGCTGCTCTGCCTGCTGGCTCTGCGCGCAGGCCTCCGCCGACTCGCCCTCGGCGCAACTCGATTGCACTGGGATGAGCGGCGCTGCGGTGCGTTGCACGGGGCCGAGTGCGGCATTGCCTTGCAGCGGGAACGCGCCTAGCGGCGCGGACGCCATCAACAGGCCAAGCGCCGTGCCTGCCAGAATCCGTGGTTGGCGTTTCATCATAAACACTCCTTGTGGCGTCCCATCCATGCCCAAACTTTCAGCAACCATGTTTGGTTCCTGTTTGTAGGTTCTAGCTGTGGCACAGGGCGATTGACCGGCGTTTTGAAGGCGACTTCATGTCATTCGTATGGTCCTGGCGTATGTTCCGGCGTATGGTCCCGGCGTATCGTTCGGACGAGGGTGCACGGTTGCCGTGCTTGACCTTGAAGCGTCCGGGGGCCACATGCCGACGATGGAAAAGCCGTTCTGGAAGACCAAGACGCTCGAGGCGATGACCCCGGCCGAGTGGGAATCACTCTGCGACGGTTGTGGCAAGTGCTGCCTGTCCAAACTCGAAGACGAGGACACCGGAGAGATCTACTGGACCAGCGTCGGCTGCCGGCTGTTCGACGCTGGAAGCTGCCGCTGCTCCGACTATGCCAACCGGCTGGCGCGTGTTCCGGATTGCGTCGGGCTGACGCCGCAGAACGTGCGCACCATCAGCTGGCTGCCCAAGACCTGCGCTTACCGGCTGGTGGCCGAGGGCCGCGATCTCTATTGGTGGCACAGGCTGGTGTCGGGAAGCGACGAGACCGTGCACGAGGCCGGCATCTCGATGCGCGGCCGGGTCAGCGCCAGCGAGACCGACCTTGCCGAGCCGGACGACTATTTCGACCATATGCTCGCGGACGAGCCTTAGGATTTCCTGCGGTAACGAAGACCGGGAACCATGGCAAAAGGGTACGTTCCCCATCTGCCCTGCATAGAACGGTTCCAGAAACGGACAGACTAACGGCTGGCCCATTCTTGCCGCATGAACGGGGGATGAATGGCCGGTTCGCAAAAAATTCAGACAGGCGGGTGCATTCTCCTCGCATAGGTTTGACGAAAACGGGTGGAAACCCTCAAACAAGGAGAGAAGACAATGTTCAATACCATCAAGACGATTGCTCTTTCGGCACTTGTCGGCCTTGGCACGCTTGCTGCCATCCCCGCTCATGCTGACAGCATCTATCTCGGCTTCGGCAACAACCAGGATCCGCGCGTCGGCGTCTATACCGGCGACGAAGATGATGGTTACTATCGCGAACACCGCCGTCATGGCGGCTGGCGCCGGTCCTGTTCGCCGGAGCGTGCCATTGACAAGGCCGAACGCATGGGCCTGCACCGCGCCCGCATCATCGACATCAACCGCCGCACGGTCAAGGTCGCCGGCCGCCAGTATGGCGACCGCGTCGTAATCGTATTCGCCAACGAGCGCGGCTGTCCGATCATCTATCGCTAAGGTCTTCGGGCTTGCGGCCGGCTGACTTGCAGCCGGTAGAGTAGCGGAGCCCTTTCCGCCAGGACGGAAAGCGCGGCTCAAAAAACCCCGGAGGATCGATCCTCCGGGGTTTTTTCATGCTGCAAGCGATGATCATTTCAATTCGAAAGTCACCGTCACCTGTGCGGTATAGGAATTCTCGCCGGCTTGCACCGGGACCGACGCGCCGGCGGCATCGAATGCCTTGGCGTTGATCGGCATCGGCGGTGGTGCGAAATTCTGGTCGGTGATTTCCAGGACCCGGCCGATGCCGACGCCGGCCGCTTCGGCCAGCGTCTTGGCCTTGGCCATGGCATTGGCGACGGCCTTCTTGCGCGCCTCGGTGACGGCTGCCGCCGGATCGTCGTTGGAGAAGGAGATGCCGCCGCCCTGGTTGACGCCGAGCGACACCGCCTTGTCGAGAATGTCGCCGGTCTTGTCGATGTCGCGGACGCGCACCGAAAGCGTGTTGGTCACCTGATAGGCGACAAGCTCGGCCTCCTGGCTGCCGTCGGGCTTGTTGGTGTAGTTATAGCGCGGATTGATCTGGATGCCCGCTGTCTGCAGGTCGCGCTCCTTGATGCCGGACGATTTCATGGCAGCGATCACCGCGGCCATGGCGTCGTTATTGGCATCGAGCGCTGCACGTGCCGTCTTGGCTTCGCGCATGACGCTGAGCGTCAGCAGAGCCAGATCGGGTGCTATCGCCGCCTCGCCTTCACCGGTGACGACGATACGCGGCGGCGGTGGCGAATCGGCGGCGGCCGCGATCGCCGGAAATGCGATTGCGGCGGCAATCGCCAGGGGCAAAATACGTCTGGTCATGAAATCTCCTCGATCTGGGATCCCAAGACAGCCGTGTGTTGGCCGGCGTCCAATGGGCGACGTGCAATAGGTTATCAATATGGGCTGATTTGGGCGATCCCTGCCAGCCCCCTTGGAACGCCTGCTCGGAAAGCCCTCGGAAAGCCTTGTGCGGTTCAGGGAAAAACACTAATCCAGCGCCGTGGGGCCTGTAGCTCAATGGTTAGAGCCGGCGGCTCATAACCGCTTGGTTGGGGGTTCGAGTCCCTCCGGGCCCACCATTGGCTTTTGTGGCCGTTGATTTAATTGGATTTTTTCGCCATTTTTGTCCCACCTCTTTCAACCCCCTCAGAAAGTGGGACAATTTTGTTCTCTTTTCGATCGATAACCAGCAGGTATTTCGCCGCTCTCGCTACCTTCCGGCGACGCGCTTTCTTGATGTAGTGGTCGGGCTGCTGGTACGTAGTCCACCCATATATCGCCTTCAGCTGCTCGTGCGTCGCGCCGTTCTCAGCGGCGATCGTCGCGCCGGCCTTCCGAATTCCATGAGCACTGCAGTGCGGCAGCTCAGCTTGATCACACCACTGGCGCATCTTGTTGCCCAGACTGTTGTCCGAGAACGGGCGACCATACTCATTGACCAGGAAGGTCATCTGGTCGGAGGGCGTGTGCTCAAGTTCCGCCTCTAGTTCGGGCAGAAGCGGGAGCTCCACCAACACCGCATCCTTGTTACGACTGGTCTTCCCAGGCTTAATTCTGATCCACTTCTCCCACTGCTCGGTCTCCTCGTTGTAGACGAGCGTGATGTGCTGTCGACCGAAGATCGCGACGTCGGACAACCGCAGGCCAGTAAACATGAAGATCGAGAGCGCACGTCTGGCTGCGGTACCCAGCGGATGCCGCTTCTCATATTGAACGATCTCCGACACGTCCCATGGGTGCCAGCCGTCGCCGCTCTTTAGCCGTCTGATGCCGCGGGCGGGATTAGAGTCGACGCCCGGAATCTCTGTGTCCTTTGCCCACTCAAACATCGCGCTGATGGCCTTTACGATATTGTTTGCCGCGCCCAGGGCGTCGAGCCTGGTGTCCCTGATCTCCTTAACATGAGACCGTTTCATACCGGCGAATGGCAGAGATCCCTTGGTGGGATACTGAGGATCCGGGTCACCTTCGAGGGGATGAGGTAATTCGCATACGCGCTCCAGAATTGCTCGTCGGCGCGCCATAGTGTCTTGGGTGATTTCCGTGCCGCCCCGACGGTAATACTCCTGGCAAAGCCACAGCAACGTGCCTTTCTTCGCTGGCTCGGAAGGCTTGGGGAGGCGCCGGCAAATCTCGGGAAGAGTGCCGGGCCGAACATAAGTGACCTCGGCGCGCGCGCACCGCAGTTCCTCGAGGAACTCGTCGCTGCCGGTCGGTTCACGGAGCCGGACCTTCTTCCGACCCGGTGCGCGAAAATAGTACCGATCATTGCCGTGGCGATCAGTGTCCTTCACTACGCCCTTAAGATCGACCTTCACGGGCTCATCCGTCATGTTCGTGGTTTTCGATCCCAAGGATTGTCTAGTGGCGGCGAATCTTCGTCAAGCTTTGGTGCTCCTCCGATTTGGCGGTGAGGGAGCTTTCGAAACGCCAATACAAGTTCCTCGACGTCCCAAACAATGCGCCCCTTGCTCGGCATTCGTGGCTGCGGCATCCGGCCGTCCTGGACCATTTCATCAAAGGTCGTTGAGCTTACGCCGATGAACGTCGCAGCCTGCTCGCGATTGATTCCTACCGGCGGGAGCGAGGGCGGCAAGACGCTCGGGGTGCGCAGCATCGGTTTAGTGCGTTGAAAGCGCGTCTTTGGCGCCTGCCTGTCTTTCTATGCACCTGTCCGAATATTGCAGACGCTCAATCATTTCCTGGCCCTGTGCTTGCAGGCTCACCCTAGGTCTCCAGACCTAGGATCGCTCAAGACACCGGACTCTTTTCCAGCCTTTGTGTACGATGATGGGTATCTTAATGCGCTCGAGGCCAAGAACTGAATGGTCGGCGACTTGGAAGGGCAAAATGACCGCGGAACCACGAATCTGAGTCAGAGGCGGAATCCAACTGAGGAAAGCATGGCTGTGTTTTCAGACGGTTATGACTCTCATGCATGCGTAACAACCAACAAGAATACAAACAAAATATTTCTGTGGATTACTTTCATTCCTCATGGAATGCGCGACTGATTTGGTCCGACAGCGGCTTCACAAAATAAGAAAGCGCCGTACGCTCGCCCGTCTGGATCATCGCTTCGGCCGGCATGCCGGGCACGAGCGTCAGGTCCTTGAGCTTCGTCAGTTCCGCATGCGGAACCGACAGACGCACTAGGTAATACGAAACGCCGTTTTTTTCGTCCGTCGCCAGATCGGCTGCGATCCGGCTGACATATCCGTTCAATACCGGCGTGGTCCTCAGATTGAAGGCTGACATCCGCAGCACGGCCTTGTGACCAAGCTGGATTTGGTCGATGTCCTTCGGGGTGATTCGTGCTTCAAGCGCAAGATCGTCGCCTTCCGGCACGATTAGCATAATCGGATCGGCGGGCGTGATCACTCCTCCGACCGTATGAACTGCGAGTTGTTGAATGGCGCCTGACTGCGGCGCGACAATATCGATCCGTCGCAGTTCCTGTTCAGCCGCCACCTTGCGCTCAACATACTCCCCAACCTGCGCCTGAACCTCTCTGAGCTCCTGGCCGACTTCCGTCTTGAAATCCGGATCGATCTGCAGGATCTGGAGGCGCGTTTCGGCTATGCGGGCTGCCGTCTGTGCCTGATGTGCAATCTTCTCACCGCGTTCGCCGCCGAAAGTGGCAACCTGCGTCTTCAGGCTGTTCAAGCGTTGGTCCGAGACAATGCCTTGGTCGCGCAGCCCACTCAGGGCAGCAATTTCCTTTTGGAGAATCTCGGTGCTTTTCTCAGAAGCGATTTCCTGCGCCTTGAGCCCCTCGATCTCGTGCTCATATTGAGTGATGCGTTCCGCTAGCTGCGCCTGCCTTCCGTCGCGGGATTGTCTGCGGAATTCGAACAGCCGCGTCTCGCCATGTACTGCCGAAGCTACGTCCGGAACATCTCTGCGGGCGAGCAGCCAGTCCGGGAAGGCGATCTCCGCCAGATCGTCACGCTCAGCTTCGAGTCGTGCCAGGTTGGCGGCCAGCTCATCGAGCCGCTTGGTGACTACAGCGAGATTGGCGCGCGTCTGGGTGGCGTCGAGCCGCATGAGGATGTCGCCGGCTTTTACTTTATCACCTTCGCTCACCAGGATTTCTCCCACCACCCCGCCGGTCGGGTGCTGCACCTTCTTCACATAGGAATCGACGACAAAGTGTCCGGACGCGACAACCGCACCGGAGAGATTCGTGAAGGCCGCCCAGGCTCCGGCTCCTCCAACAAAGATCACGCTCGCCAGAAGGCCCGCCACCAGGTGCCGGCGAATGGAGCTGGAAACGTCATTATTCTGATGAATGCCGGCCACCGGGATCCTCCATGTCAGCGCGCTCTCCCACGTTATCCTGTGTAGACTCGATGGCCTTGACGCCAGCGCCTGGTGCCATCGCTGCCCTCTTCAAGACTTTGGAAAGCGCTTCATCACGCGCACCGAATGCTCGCTGCCGTCCACCTTCCATGACCAACACAAAATCCACGGCGCGGATGGCGCTCGGCCGATGGGCGACGACAACCGCAATGCCCTTGCGCCCGCGCACGGAGGCGATCGCCTTGACGACCGCAGCCTCGCCTTCCGCATCGAGATTGGCATTGGGTTCATCCAGCACAACAAGGAAAGGGTCTCGATAAAGAGCACGGGCAAGACCGATACGCTGGCGCTGCCCGGCGGAAAGTGCCGATCCGGCCTCACCAATCGGAGTTTCGTAGCCGTGCTCAAATCGGAGGATCAGTTCGTGCGTGCCCGCTGCTTTCGCCGCGGTGACAATAGCCTCAGGGTCAGGATTATCTTCAAAACGAGCGATGTTTTCGGCAATGGTGCCGTCGAACAGTTCAACACCTTGCGGCAAATAGCCGATATGACGGCCTAGCGCTTCCCGGTCCCATTGATCGAGGCTTGCGCTGTCGATGCGAACCTTTCCGGCGACCGGCGTCCATGCGCCGACGATGGCGCGCGAGAGTGTCGACTTGCCCGAACCCGATGCACCGATGATCCCGAGTGCGCTTCCCGCCTGAACGGCAAACGCAAGGCCGGTCACGGTCGGCTTCCTTTCGCCGGGCGGAACGATTGTCACGCCTTCGAGGCGGAGTTCGCGTTCAGGTGCAGGCATTGGCATAACAGGAGCGGTTTCAGGAACCTTTCCCAGGAGGTCCTCCAGCCGCGCCCAACCCTGGCGCGCCATGAGGAAGGGTTTCCAGCTTGAAATGGCCAGATCGACCGGAGCCAGCGCGCGCCCCATCATGATCGAACTGGCAATCATGACCCCGGCCGTAGCCTCCTGCCTGATGACAAGGTACGCGCCGACGGCAAGAATGGCCGATTGCAGCAGCACGCGCAACGACTTTGCAATGCCACCCAGCCCACCTGCCACGTCCCCAGCTTTCCGGTTGGCGGCCAGATACTCGGCATTGGCCTTGTGCCATCGGGCAGCGATCCGCTTTCCGAGACCGAGAGCTTGCACGACCTCGGCATTGCAACGCGCTGCTTGCAGTAGGCCATTGCGCACCATGTCGTGGGCAATGGTCTCGCGTATCGGCCGTTGCGAGAGAGTGTTGGTAAGAAGTGTCAGAGATGTGAGACCGATCGCCCCGATAAGTGCCGTCATGCCGATCCAGAAATGAAGGAGGAAGCAAATGGCAAGATAAAGCAGCATCCATGGCAGATCGAAGAACGCTGTCGGACCGTTTCCACCTAAGAATCCGCGAATATTGTCGAGGTCGCGAAGCGGCTGCAAGCCGTCGCCCGGCATGCGCGTTAAAAGCGGAAGGCGAACGATCGCATCGTGAACGCGTCCGGAAAACTGTTCATCGAAACGCTCGCCAATCCGCAGCAGCACGCGGGCGCGCAAAACGTCGAGCAGGCATTGGAACGCATAAAGCCCTGCAGCAAGCACGACGAGCCCCACTAGCGTCGATACGCTGCCACTTGCCAGAACGCGGTCGTAGACCTGAAGCATGAACAGCGGCGAGATCAGCGCAAGCACGTTGACCACGCCGCTGATCAACAGAATTCCCCAAATAGCGGAAGTCAGAGGGAAAGGTCTCAAAGCTGAATCCTTCAAGGAATGGTTACTCACGTAGGTCTCCGTGAGGATCTGGCGACCCAGCTCCCTATATTGCTCCCCGAGCGGCAACCGACTCGCTGATTCAGGATCAGTGCTCCCGCCGAATATGTTTGGCTTGGCATCTAATGGAGCGGGTCAACAACAACACCGTCCGGCTGAAGGTTTGGAAGGGCAACGTCATCGTGGCCGGCCGCAAGGGCCCGAACAGGCTTCCGCCTCCACGCGTTCAGGGAGATTTCGGTGTACGACCAGCGCGACGTGCAGGGCTTCGTCAAGCTGTACACGCTGCGACTGCTCCCGGGCGCCCCGGCCCATCGCAAGTAGCGGAGACGGAAAGCGCCCGCCCAGGGGGGCGGGGCGCTGTTCCGTATGGGTTTTCTGGATCAAACGAAGGTGAAGTCCGACGCGGTCAGGCCTAGGTCGGCCACGGTGACCACACCGCCCAGGTGGGCGAACTCATGCCCATTGTTCTCGGCGGTGACATAGGCCAGAGTTGCGACTCTGTCGCTGTAGCTGCTTTGGTAGACAATGATGTCGCCGGCGTGCTCGCCGGAGATCGCACTCGCGGCTTCAGAAGCAGAGTTGAAAGATTCGCCAGTGATCACCACGACGTGTTCGCCGTTCGCACCCGAGGCCGCACCACTGTAGAAGCTGCTCACCGGGTAGCCGGACTGTATGCTGGCGTTGTTGACGAAGTTCGCGCCAAAACCGTCGTTGTAGAGGCCCACCGCATCGAAGGCGAACTTGTCCTCCGCCGGGTTGAAATCGGTGATAGTGGTAATGTCCGACTTCGACCCGACAACCCCAGGCACCGGATTGTGGAACTGGAACACGAACGTGTCATTGTCGGTGCCCCCGGTCAACGTATCCTGGCCGTCACCCACGTAGAGGACATCCTGGCCGGGACCGCCGCTGAGCCTGTCATTGTCCTCACCGGAGATGCGCGCGTTGAAGCGGCCGTTGTCGCCGGAGAGATCGTCCCAGCCATCTCCGCCGAAGATGCGGTCGTTACCCTCGCCGCCAATGGCTCGGTCACTGCCCTGGCCAGCCGAGATCTCGTCGTTGCCGGCACGACCGTCAATCCAGTCATTGCCCTGGAAACCCTCCATCCAATCTTCAAGCTCGGTGCCGAGGAGTGTTTCGGAACCCGGGCCACCCTCGATAATCTTTGCCATCGAAAATACTCCTAATGATGCACCCTGCCTGACGCGTTCATATTCCTCATCGGATAATTAGAAAAATCGATTGCTTGGATAGACACGCATTTACGAAATGGATGCACTCACGTTCACTTCGCCGTTCTGCTGAGCAGTTGCGGGCTCGTTAGCGGCGGGGACGCTGGTCGCCCAAGCAATCGATCTGAAGATTCGACACTCAAACCACCAGGACAACACTTCGTAACGGGGCCGTCCTAGTTCGGCCCCAAACTTCTCTCTGTTTGCTCGACGCCGGCATACCCGCACCGTAAGCGCTGGACGAGGACAAGTTCCGCTGGCCGCGGGTGGAGAACGGCGTGATCCGGCTTGCCGCGCCGAACTGATGGCGCTCGTCGAAGGCATGGACTGGCGCGTTTGAGCCGAACGGAGACGGCGTCCGACGTCGGCCGGATAGGCCGTGGCGAAGTAACTCAGGCGCAAAAGGCGGGCCTCAGGCCGTGCAAAATAAGCTCCTGTCGGCGTCAGTGACGAGAAGCGCTCGGCCCGTCCCCACGAAATCGATCCGCTCAAGGCGATGTTCGTCGCCATGGCGGCGGAGAAGGCCGAACTGCAACAACTCCGGAGCGAAACACTCAAGGCCGAGATCGTCCGGATGGCGACACTCAACGAGCGTGCCCAGGAGAGGATCGCCGACCTTCATGGGATCGTCAAGCAGCTGGAGCGCGCCGCTTCGGTCGCAGCTCCGAGAAGCTCGAACGTGCCCAGCAGGCCTTCGCCTTCGAAATCAGACCGGGCTCGGCGCGATTGAGTCCGAGCTCGAGGCCGCAAGACCGACAGGCGAGCCGCGACGTGCTGCGCGACCGCGCAAGGCGTTCCCGGCGCATCTGGAGCGGGTCGAGATCGTCATCTAGCCCGAGCCATGGGGGAAGAAGCGCTCCCGCAGCCAATCGTCCAGTCCGTCAAACGCGGTCGGCCGCACAGGCTTGCGAAACGGAACAGTCCCGCCCTCGCTTAGATACCGAGGCACCGTGTTGCGAGCGCACCCGAATTCGTTCGCCCGCCGGTTCCCCAGCCAAGCTCATGCAGCGGCAGCATCGCTGCCACCTCTTCAAGCTGAAGGATCTGCTCTCCCTGCATCGTTCTCGACAATGCTGGAATCGCCCAATCCCAATCGCCATCCATGCCTCCTCTCATAACCGAGGGGTCGTCGGCCGACAACTGAGACGTCCGGTGCTCTTAGGCGGGGTAATCATACGAGATGCCTCCTGCAACATCATTTCCCGCATCCATAGGCTTGCCGGATCATTATTGTGAAGCGCAGGCCATTGGACGGCCTCCGTGAATGCGGCAGGAAGTGGCGGCGGAAGTTCGACAATCCGCAGGGGTGTTAATTTTGCGAAATGCTGCGCCAGCCGTAAGGGCATTGTCCCAATGCGGTTGGTGCCTGATAGAAGGGGCGGGATCATGCTAAAGCCCTGTACGACGACCTCGATACGTCTCTCGAAACCGTTCTCGAGCAAATACCATTCCTCGATGGAGGGCTGCCGGGTGTCCCCGAATTTAAGCACAACCTGCCCCATCGACAAGTATCGGTCGAATGTAAGTGGCTCTGACAGCTGCTTGTTCGTGCCGCAGCCTACGCATACGAGCATATCTTCGAACAGGGCTGCGCGAGGATGTTTCGACATGAATACTTCCGGCATAATCAGAAAATCAACGTCGCCGCGCCGGAGAAGCTCCTCGGGGTCGTCGGAAATAAGCAGACATTCGAAGCGGACGGCGGGAGCTTCCCGCGCAGCACGCTTTACGATCTTCTTAAAAAATACGAGCGTGAGGTAATCGGAAAGGATGATGCGGAAGCGACGATCCGATCGGGCCGGGTTAAAGGCGTCCCAGGAAATAATCGACAGCTGGATGTGCAGCAATGCCTCCCGGACTGCTGTGGCGAGCCCCTCCGCGCGCGGTGTCAAAATGAGTTCGCGGCCGTTCATCGTAAATAGCTCATCGCTGAAATAGGCGCGTAACCGACCGACGGCGGCGCTCATGGCCGGCTGACTCAGGTTAATACTGCGGGCCGCGGCGGTGACTTTACGCTCCCTGATCAAAGCGTCCAGCACAACCAGGAGATTTAGATCGAGTCCCTTAAAACGCATGTATTGACCTATCCGACGCGTGGATGGGTATCGCCCAAAGAATCAATTTTACGAATGGTGAGTAGCGTCAACGCATCAGCCGGCGACGAAATAGAGCAACCGATAGGAAGAACGGCAAAACCGTGTATATGCAAAGCGCGCCGATATGCAGGCCCATGCTGCCGGCCGGACGGCCAAGCATCGCCGGACGAATGAGGTCAATTGCATGTGCGAGCGGCAACAAGGAGGCGACGTCCTGAAAAGCGCCGGGCAATTGGTTGACCGGAAACATCGCGCCGCAAAGGAACAGCATGGGTGTTATAACAAGCGTATTATAAAATATGAAATATTCATAACTGGGCGCAAGCGCCGTGACGACCATCGCTAGACTCGCGAAGGCGAGGCCACTGAGAGCGATGACTGGCAGCAAGCAGAGGATGGATGGCCACGATGTGTAGCCGAGCGTGGTGGCAACAACAGTGATTGCTGTGCCCGCCATCAGGGCCTTGGTGGCTGCCCACGCCAATTCGCCGAGTAAGATATCGCCGAGCGTCAGCTGAGTGCATAGCATTCCTTCCCAGGTGCGCTGGTTGTCCATGCGGCCGAAACTCCCGTAAACCGTTTCAGCAGTCGCCGATGCCATCGCGCTTGTGGCAACCATGCCAGCCGCGAGAAACGCAATGTACGAAGTGCCCTCAACAGGACCTATCATTGTTCCGATGCCAAAGCCGAGACCGAACAGATAGATCATCGGATCGGCGAGGTTGCCGAGAACCGATGCAAGCCCGATTTTCTTCCATCCAAGATAGTTGCGGCGCCAAACCGCGACCCAATTCCACGCATTGGCGGGCATGGCCGCCGCATAACGTTCGCCCATTGTTCAGTCCTCCATCTCGCGCCCGGTTAGCCGCAAGAACACATCCTCGAGATTGGGGGGACGCTGCAGAAGGCGCAGACCGGCGCGCCCGCGTAGCTGCACCAGCACCTGCTCCGGATCGGGTGCATAGCAAAAAAGCGTCTCACCGCTCACCTCGATGCGCTGTGCGTACGGCCGGATCAGCGCACCCAGTTCATGCGGATTGCCGCCGTAGACCTCGACCACGTCACAGCCGATCTGCTCGTCAATGAGTGCGGACGGGCGGCCTTCGGCGATCTTGCGCCCCTCCTCCATAACGCACAGCCGATCGCACAGCCGCTCGGCCTCTTCCATGAAATGGGTAGTCAAAAGAATAGTCTTGCCCCGCGCCAGCAGCGATCGCAGCCGTTCCCAGATCAGGTGGCGGGCCTGCGGATCGAGGCCGGTGGTCGGCTCGTCCATCACCAGCAAGTGCGGGTCATTGATCAGCGCACGCGCGAGCGTCAGGCGCCGCTTCATGCCGCCGGACAGTTCGGCGACGCGCGCATCCGCTTTGTTCTCGAGGCGGGCGAACTCAAGCAGCGACGGTATGACCGCTTCGATCTGGCGTCTGCTCATCCGGAAGTAGCGCCCGAACACCAACAGGTTCTCGCGTACAGTGAACGCGGTATCAAGATTGTCGAACTGCGGGACCACGCCGATGCGCATACGTGCCAAACGCGCGCGCGCCGGCACTGGAGCGCCGAGCACAGTAATCTTCCCCGCATCAGGCGATGTCATGCCGAGGACCATACGCGCAATCGTGCTTTTGCCCGCACCGTTTGGTCCCAAGAGCCCGAAGCATTCCCCCGCCGCAACGCGGAACGACAGTCTGTCGACAACGAGCTTGTCATAAGTTTTGCTTACGTCAGTAAGATCGATCGCTACCATGGACATGGGTTCATTTTACCGAGAGGGACGCCAAGACTGGCGGTTGCTTGGTTGCCTGCCGGACCTGAAACTGTGACTCGTCTTCGCCATCCCAGCCGTCGATAACGAACTGATCGACATCACAAGGATTTAGCCCCTGTTCCGCCAAAGCGGCGACAATTACGTCGAGATTATCGATGGTTTGATAACGCGGATTGTTGTGCCGCTTTTCCTGCTCAACGCAGAAGACGAGCCGTCCATCCTCGACAAGGGCGATCGCCCCATCATGGGTCAGCTTGGTACCACAGATGCGCATAGTGTCTCCACGTTAACGGCGATAGATTCGATTCATCAGGAAGCGGAAAGCGGGTTCCGGAAACGGACGAGCAAGCAGTCTTCGTTGACCGACTCGCCCCGACACTCAAGACGCTCTACCTCGATCAACGTTTCGTTCAGCATGGCGATGACCGGCTCAGCACCAGCGGCGTGACCCCAGCGACGGCAATTAGCATCCCTTGCCGATCCGAAGATCAGATGCCCGCCTGGCGCAAGCACCCGCACCAGGTTTTTGACGGCCGCGCGCATCTCGGCTATGTCTTCGAGGTAGTATAGGACCTCCGCCACAACGATCAGGTCAAACAACTCGTCGGTCGAAAACTGTTGAACATCGGAGACTATCCAGTTGATGCGCGACGGCTCCTTTATCCGTTGACGTGCTCGAGCAATCGCTTGGGCCACGACATCGATGACGGTGAGCCCTTGGCAGTAGGGGGCTAGTTTTTCCGTGAATGCGCCGGCAGCGCACCCGACTTCGAGGGCATTTGTAATGGAGCCTTGGGCAAGCGCCAGCTGGAGCATTTCCGTGTGGCGCTCCCGCTCGAACGGATTGCCGTCGAGGCGCCACGGATCGTCTGCGGCCAATTCCCGATCGAGCAACTGATGATTCATGTTCTGGGTCAAACTCGTCCACCTCTCGTCTACCTAGGTAATTAGCGATCACTCGTCGCCGCAGATGTTGCTCGACAGCGCTAATCCCGAAGAATCCGCGCAAGATTGAGCCTGCGAAGCGGAGCCGCATGCGGTGAGAATTCTGCCCTGCTTGATCCAGTGATCGGAGTTTGGGTGGGGGCCTGTTTTCCCCCAGTGTTCGATGTAGCGACAGCAGAGCTTCGCGACAGCCAATCGCTATTGCTCAATGTACACAGCGCGTAGGCCTTCAAGGGAAGTAAGAGAAAGATGTTGATGAACGTGTGCAGGGAAAAGCCCAGAAATCGAAACTGTCGAGCACGAAATGCTACCACGCTGCATCGGAGCATGGTCATGGACACAATCATCAGTCCTGTCCACCAAGGCACAGTGCCTGTCAGTGCGAAATGTGCGAGGCCCGTTAGTACCGATAGGGCGAGGAGTAGCGGCCCGAGATTCTGTCCGACCACGTCCAACGTGAGATAGCTATTGAGGCCGGGCAGCAAGCGCAGCCCAAGCAGCGTGTCCCGGAATGTGCTTCGTGCCCAACGGAGTTGTTGGCGCAGATACGGTCCGAGTCTGTTCGGAACGACTGTGGCCGCGATGGCGCCCGGAACGTACTCGGTTCGAAAGCCTGCTTTCAGCATGAGGATAGTGAGATGGCGATCCTCCCCGAAGTCGCTTGGCTTGCCCCGAAAAAATTGCGACTCGTACTGGTCCAGTAACAAAAGGAGCGCAGACCGGCGGTACATGGCACATGGGCCGCAACAGCACATAACGGCACCGAAGCGAGCCTGTGCCGCGCGCTCCTCGTTGCAAGCCAGCCAGTACTCCATGTCTATCAGCCTTGTCAGCCAGCTCTCGCTCCGGTTACTGGCAATCAACTGACCCATGACTGCGCCGACCGCTGGATCTCGCATCTTCGGTACAAGCTTGGTGATGACGTCGGACGCGAGTATCGTGTCTGAATCAACGTTAAGCACCAAATCCCCGGATGAGCGGCGTATCGCGGCGATCTGCGCCTTGCGCTTTCCAACATTCTCGGGAAGCAAAATAATGTCGAACCTAGGGTCGCGCGCGTAGGTTTCGTGGACAGTTCCTACGGCTTCGCGATTTCCAGAACCGTCATCAACCACATAGACCCGAAGTCTTCCGGCGTATTCTTGGTCTGCAATGGACGCCAGGCACTCTGAAAGCGTGCGCGGATCCTCGTTGAAGCAGGGGACGATGACATCCACGCTGGGCAGTTGATCGGAGCCGACGAGATCCTCCAACGCCGATGAGTCGTTTGTCGGCAGAGCATAAATCCCCTGCATGCTCTTATAAGCAGTCGAGAGCAGTGCATAAAGCGAAATGGCCACAGTGCTGGTTGTACCAAGAAGAGTCATGGGATCTCGTTTGTTCAGTGATGTTGAGGAAGTGAGCGGATTACAAATCCGCGCTCATGAAGTGCTGGAATCAGACGGGACAGCGCCGTGACCGTCTGGTCGCGCAGACCGGCGTGAGCGCCCTGGCTCAACTCGCCGGGAGGGCATCCGTCGTGCAAGAGTACGATTGCGCCCGGCCGGACAGAGGCGAGCACGGTATCGATAATCGCGTCGACCCCAGGGCGAGACCAATCTCGAGGGTCGACGGACCAATGGAGGGCCGTCAGCCCGGCGATCTGTGACGCTGTGAAGATTTCTTCGCTCCAGGCGCCGTAGGGCGCGCGAATATAGCGCACCGAGGCCTGAGGGCACGCCCTCATGATGGCGCCGTTCGCTTCAAAAATCTCACGTTGCACTTCGCCGAAGCCGCATTTGTACAGATCCGGATGAGTCATCGTGTGGTTGCCTAGCTCGTGCCCTTCTGCAAACATTCGTTGGATTAGATCCGGGTGCTCTAAGGCGTAGGCGCCGATGACGAAGAAAGTCGCCGGCACCCGCTGCTCTGCCAACACATCGAGAATCTCCGGTGTGAAAAGTGGATTGGGACCGTCGTCAAACGTCAGATAAACGCTGCGACGGCCGGTGCCGTCAGAGCACTCACGGCGCAGTTCGTACAAGCAATCGGGACGGCTCATAGCTCTGGTCCGTTCCGATCGATCATCGTGCCCGTGGGCCATTCGCTGATCGGCCGTCCAACTGGCAGAACAATGGTGAGTGCGTCATCGATGCGTGTGGGCGGCAGGTCGAGGCGCGCCTCTGGTCGGGTGGAGCGCACGCGAATTCCCGACAAAACGGCCAAAGGGCTGTATCGCCGCGCGAACCTCTCAACATGATTCCGCAGCGCGTCCCGGACGGTTCCGAAAGCGAATGGAACGCCAAGCTCCTGCAGTATTGGAAGCATGACATGGATTGAATGGGCGATTCCGAGACCCTCAAGATCCGGACGTACCCCGTACAGGCCCAGCTCAGCCACCAACAGATCGACCGCGTCAACCTTGATGAAACGGCGCAGTATGCCCATGTGAGCCGCTACACCGCTCGAATCATAGGCGATTGCGCGGAGTTCAGGCCTGGCTCCGGCCCAGCTTCGACTACCTTCGAACGGTTCTGCGTTGGACGCCCCAGTCGGCCCGTAGGTATTACGAAAGAACTGGGCGAGCTCGACGTGGTCCGAGAGCTGCAACTCGTTTTCCCAGCACAATTTCCACTGCACCTGAGGGCGCATTCAGGACCTCTCTTCAAAATGGTTTCTTGCGGGCCGCATTACCCGGCCAAAGCGGCGGCGTTGTTGGCTGCACTCAACCGTTGTCGTTAGCGACGGTGAGCCAGCCGGTGGGGCTCGCCAATGAGCTCTCTCGATGTTCCCGCCCGTGTGGCGGCGCCGTCGATTTGAGCTTGACGTCGGTCATTTACGTTCCTCTAATGCATGGTTCGTAAATTCGTAAAATTGATTGTTTAGATGATGCCCATCCACACGCTGGATAGATCAGGATATGCGGTTTAAGGGGCTGGATCTGAATCTCCTCGTTGTGCTGGACGCTCTGATCAGGGAGCGTAAAGTCACTGCCGCGGCCAACAGTATTAATCTGAGCCAGCCGGCCATGAGCGCCGCCGTCGCTCGGTTACGCGCCTACTTCAGCAATGAGCTATTTACGATGAACGGCCGCGAGCTCATTTTGACACCGCGCGCGGAGGGGCTTGCCCCAGCAGTCCGGGACGCATTGCTGCACATCCAGCTATCGATTATTTCCTCCGACGCCTTTAACCCAGCCCAATCGGATCGTCTCTTCCGAATCATGCTTTCCGATTACCTCACGCTCGTGCTTTTTAAGAGGATCGTAGAGCGTACTGCGCGGGAAGCTCCCGCCGTCCGCTTCGAATGTCTGCCTATTTGCGACGACCCCGAGGAGCTTCTCCGGCGCGGCGACGTTGATTTTCTGATTATGCCGGAAGTGTTCATGTCGAAACATCCTCGCGCAGCCCTGTTCGAAGATATGCTCGTATGCGTAGGCTGCGGCACGAACAAGCAGCTGTCAGAGCCACTTACATTCGAGCGATACTTGTCGATGGGGCATGTCGTGCTCAAATTCAGGCACACCCGGCAGCCCACCATGGAGGAGTGGTATTTGCTCGAGCACGGTTTCGAGAGACGTATCGAGGTCGTCGTACAGGGCTTTAGCCTGATCGCGCCCGTCCTATCAGGCACCAACCGCATCGGGACCATGCCCTTACGGCTGGCGCAGCATTTCGCAAAAACAACACCCCTGCGGATTGTCGGACTTCCGCCGCCACTTCCTCATCCCGCATTCACGGAGGCCGTCCAATGGCCCGCGCTTCACAATACTGATCCGGCAAGCCTGTGGATGCGGGAAATGATGTTGCAGGAGGCATCTCGCCTGGCGCCTTTGCCTGAAAGCTATTGAGCGTCTCGGGCTTCCTGGAGGCGGTCGCGATCGCGTAGGAGCGGTTGCCATTCGGGCGTCAGGCCTTTGGCTCGGCAGAGCGGCGCAGTTCCTTGCTGAGTACGAGGGCCAAGAACGAGCAGAACACATGCCCGGGCTGGTGCTGAGTTGACTGCCGCCTCCGATTTCGCGTGCGAAGTCCCAGAAGATGTCTAGCCCCACTCAAATGCCAACTTTGCCGGCCTTGCCGCGGCTTTTCACGCGCGACCAGGCGAGGAGATGCCGGTCGACGAGGTCAATCCCAATGGACTGTGCCGGCCTCGCTCGGCTACTGGCGTGAGGCATCCTTGACGACACCGCCCTGCACCGACAACGTCGAGATGTTGGCAATGAAGCCGGTCGAGGTCGACGCTGCGGATGTAGGCAATTTACCTCGCGCTTCGGGCTGAACGCGCGGCCGATCCGTTCACCCAATCGGCGCTTCATCCTGGGCCGCGGCTGAGGCCTGTGGGGTGCGGCTACCCCGCGTGGATGGGATAATCAATCAACTTTCTCTCATTCATGAAAGGAAACTCCCCGCTTACGATAGAAGCCATCAGTTTCATATATTTTCCGGCAGATGGATGTCGAACGGCAGAAATGTCTGTCCTGGTGTTTCAGCAGTGCCGGTCTCGATAGCCCGCGTCATCAGCGTTATCAGCTCCTGGGAAAGCCGGCGCATTGGCGTGGCGACCGCCATCGTGATGATGTTATCAGCGAGTGCCGCCCGAGATTCCGGCGTGATTTCATTCACGATCGCGACGAGATCGCGACTTTTACCCTCTTCCCGGACCGCGGAGATGGCGCCCTCCATGCCGCCGCCGGCGACATAGAAGCCGACGAGCTCGGGTTCCCGCTGCATGAGATCAAGCGTTGCCTCGTAGGTGACCTGCCGTTTCTCCAGGTTCACAAGCGGATCGAGCACCTCGAACGTCGGCGCGTTCTCACGGCAATAGGAGCGAAAGCCGACGTCACGGAGCTCGTGCCCCTGGAAACGATGGCTACCGACAAACACCGCCACCTTGCCGGGCCGTTTTGCGACCTTGGACACCATCCAAGCGGCCGTGCGCCCCACCTTGCGGTTGTTGAGGCCGATATAGCCCTGTCGCACGCCGGCGGCGAAGTCGGAAAGCAGCGAGAAAACCGGAATGCCTTTGGCCTTGAGGTCCTCAACCGCTGCTGTAATTTTTGGGTGGTCCGGTGCCACCATCGCGATCGCATGGCAGCGTGCGCCCAAATCCTTGAGCGGTGCGATTAGGTCGTTCGGCATATGTGACGGGGCGAATTGGATGAGCGGAATGCCGTGGAAGGACTGGGCCAAATTGACCGACGCTTCGACCTCGCGCGCAAAGTCTTGGTAGAAATGCTGGGCCGGTTTTCTCAAGATGAAGCCCAGACGGTAGCACGGTAGGTCTCGCCGCAAGCGCTGCTTGATGAGCCCGGCAGCATGATAGCCGATCGCGTGGGCGGCGTCGTGGACCCGCCGCGCGGTCTCCTCGCGCACCGGATGGCGGGCGTTCAGAACCCGATCGACCGTTGCTACGCTGACTCGGGCTTCGCGGGCGAGATCGGTAATTGTGGGGCGCTTGGTCATGGGTCCTATTCTGATTGGTTTTTGACGCAGGCTGGCTCTCTGTCACCTAGCGTGATTCGACAATGCTTTCGGGTGGGCAAAGTGAAGACGCCCGCATACTGAATGATCGACAGCGTATTGGACTACTCCAGACGTAGACCGGCCGGGTATAACGGAAGGTTCATTCGCTTAGGGCGGCGATGATTTGCACTCACACATTTAGCGCTTCTGATACATGGTCCGTGAGGCGCCGTTTAGAGCCTGCGAGTCGATCGTTCAGGTCATGTGACCAGCTTGGCGAAACCGGTCGCGGTGCGTCGCCCTTACTCGGCGGAGGATAGCCGGTTTGATGCCTCGGCAAGCTGATGACCGCAGAAGGCGGCTTTCATCTGCGCTCGGTCCAATTCTCCTTCCCAGCGGGCAACGACGAGGGATGCCACTGCGTTGCCGACGCAATTCGTCAGCGCCCGGCATTCGGACATGAAGCGGTCGATGCCGAGTATCAGTGCCATCCCAGCAACGGGAACACTCGGAACTACGGCGAGCGTAGCAGCCAGGGTGATGAAGCCCGCACCTGTTACACCTGCAGCGCCCTTAGAGGAAAGCATCGCAACGAGCAGCAGCAGCACCTGATCGCCGATTGACAGATCCGTGTTCGTCGCCTGCGCGATGAAGAGGGCCGCCAGGGTCATGTAGATATTCGTGCCGTCCAGATTGAACGAATATCCGGCCGGGATGACGAGACCCACAACCGAACGCCTGGCGCCCGCCTTCTCCATCTTCTGCATGAGCGAGGGGAGCGCGGCCTCCGAGGAGGACGTTGCGAGGACAAGCAGCAGCTCTTCCTTGATGTAGCGAATAAGAGAACAGATCGAAAAGCCGTTGTAGCGGCAGACCGCGCCGAGAACCCCGAACACGAAGAGGAAGGCGGTGAAATAAAACGTCGCGACCAGCATCGCGAGGTTGACGACCGAACCGATGCCATATCTGCCAATGGTGAAGGCCATTGCGCCGAAAGCGCCGATCGGCGCGGCTTTCATCAGAATGCCGACGAGCTTGAAGACAGGCGCGATGAGCGCCTGAAGGAAGGAAACGACAGGCTTGCCCGTCTCTCCGGCCATCGCGAGCGCCATGCCGAACAGAACCGAGAAGAACAGCACCTGCAGGATGTCGCCTTCCGCGAAGGCACCGACAATCGTTGGCGGGATGATGTTCATCAGGAAGCCGGTGACCGACTGCTCGTGGGCCTTTGCGGCATAGGTATTCACGGCCTGGACATCGAGCGAGGCCGGATCGATGTTGAGGCCGGCGCCAGGCTGGACGACATTGGCGACGATCAGGCCGACGATCAGCGCGAGCGTCGAGAAGGTGAGGAAATAGACCATTGCCTTGCCGGCGACCCGGCCGACCTTGTGAAGATCGTTCATGCCGGCAATGCCGGTCGCAATTGTCAGGAAGATGACAGGCGCGATGATCATCTTGACCAGCTTGATGAAGGCATCACCCAGCGGCTTCAGGCTCTCGCCGGTCCCCGGATAGAAATAGCCAATTGCGACGCCGAGGGCGATGGCGGCAAGCACCTGCGCGTAAAGCTTGGCATAGAAGGGTTTGCGGGGCGCGGGACTCGCGCCGCGGACTTGTGCAGCTGACACTGTTTCTCTCTCCCTGACCGGATCGAGGTGGCGTGACTTCTCCCGGGCTTCTCCCTATCGCGGCGCTCCGGTCGAACGCTGCACCAACGCCGCCGCAATACCCATGCCAAATGGATCCGCATGACCTGAACTGACGTTGGCTCGCCAATGATGGGATGAATGCGGTGGCACAAGACGGGAATGACAAGGCCGCCGTCCAGCACGCGCTTGATGTTCTCCGGCAGATTGCCGGTCGATCTCTCTGGCTTGCGGTTTTGCTGCACATCGTGGTGGGCTCCTCGGTTTGCCGACTTTGGGAAGGGCCGCATCGCTGGCACCAGAGCGGAGAATTGCCGTGTTCTTTGCCGCGCTGCCGCTGCAGCGACAGCTTGAAAGCGACGTCGAGACGTAGGGATTGACGCCGCTGGTGCTGACCGCGACGATGCGGTTCAGAAGTTCCGAGCACCGCCGAAAAAGCCGCGCTCGACCGCCAGCTTCGCGCCTTCACACGCGATGCCGCCGCCTTATCTCCGTCATCAATATCGAGGAAATGGCGGTTGCCGCGACCGACCAGTGTCGTCGGCAGTGATTATCGCTCCCGCCCCTGGTTCGCAGGCGCTGGTGAATGGCACCCGGCAATTTATACTCGGCGCGGTCAGCCGCTCGGGCACCGCATCGCCGGCGCCGTATTTCTGTCGTTCAACATCGCCGACAAAAATTAGAACTGATGAATTCTATCATAGGCCGCGAGGTTTCCTTTCACGAATGAAAGAAAGCTCGATTGACTATCCCGCCTCGCTCCAGTCTTTTGAAAATCAACGTGTGGTTGCCCCCGTGCAAGCCGAGAACGTGGCCAAGCTTCATGGAGGGAGAGCCAAGCGATGCGTCAGGGGTCGACCCGCTTTGCACTCGACCACACGGCGGTGGCACGAGTTCACGTCAGAGCATTTTCGCGCTTGCCCGCGACGTCGCGGGCGCACATGCCGCAGGCATGCATTTCATGGCGCGAGATCGAGGATCACATGCACTACAACATTCCCAAATCAGAACAAAATGCCAGCGAGTGCCGCATTTCGCTTCCGGATGCGAAAAGGGCTTACCCAAAGTCCGAGACGAACACCGCGGTCCCTTTTGTGCCATCGCACGAGCACGCGCTTACCGGCATCTTCGAAATATCGAAAGTACTCACCGACCCCGCCCGGCTCGAAGTCACGTTGGCCAAGGTCGTCGATCTCCTGCCCTCGTTTGTGCAGATGCGGCACGGCATCATCGCTCTCTTCGACGCTGAGGGCATACTGGACATCACCGTAGTCACCGGCTGCGACGAGAACAGCGATGAGCGCTCCCGGATGCGTCTGCCGCGCAAGGCAATCGATCGGATTGTGACGACGGACACGCCGCTCGTCGCCGAGAACATAGCGGTGCATTCGGCCTTCACTGCCGCTGACATAGAGGTGCTTGGGGCCTCCGACCCCGTGTCCTTCATCGGCGTTCCCATTCGTGTTGATGGGAACGCCGTAGGCACGCTGACTATCGACCGCGCCTTGGACAGCAGGTCAACGTATCGGCTCGATTATGATGTCCGGCTGCTCACCATGATCGCCAACATGGTGGGACAGACAGTCAAGTTGCACCGCTTCTCCGCGGGCGACCGCGAACGACCGACAGAGGTGGAAGATCGGCTGCAAACGCAATTCTCTGATGTCAAGCACCCTGCACCGCAGCGCAAGAAGGTTCACGTCAAGGGGATGATTGGCGATAGTCCGGCGCTAAGCGCGCTGCTCGAGAAGATCGCAGTGGTAGCTAAGGCAAAGACCACGGTTCTGTTGCGAGGCGAATCCGGTACCGGGAAGGAGCTGGTCGCCAAGGCAATTCACGAGTTGTCGCCGCGCGCCAAGCGGCCCTTCATCAAACTCAATTGTGCAGCGCTGCCAGAGGCAGTCCTGGAATCCGAATTGTTCGGTCATGAGAAGGGTGCCTTCACAAGCGCGTTCAATTCCCGCAAGGGTCGCTTTGAGCTCGCCGACAAGGGGACGTTGTTTCTGGATGAGATCGGCGAGATCTCGGCCTCCTTCCAGGCAAAGCTACTGCGCGTGCTGCAGGAGCAGGAGTTTGAGCGCGTCGGCAGCAACCAGACCATCAAGGTCGACGTTCGCGTGATTGCCGCCACGAACAGGAACCTTGAAGAGGCGGTTGCAAGGAATGAGTTCCGCGCCGACCTATATTATCGCATCAACGTGGTTCCCTTGCTGGTGCCGGCATTACGCCAAAGGCGCAGCGATATTCCGCTCCTCGCAGCTGAGTTTCTCAAGAATTTCAACGATGAGAACGGCCGTACGCTGACCTTCGATGCGCGTGCGATTGAAGTACTGATGAAATGTGAATTTCCCGGCAACATTCGCGAGCTTGAAAATTGCGTGCACCGGACAGCGATCCTGGCGGAGGGACGATCAATCGGGAGAAACGACTTTGCGTGCTCCCACGACCAATGCTTTGCCGAGGCGCTGCGGAAGAGCAGATCGGGCAAGGCCGCGCTGCAACCAGCGCCGATCCTCCCAGAGGCAGTGAATCCGGCCACGCCGCCGGATGCGGCCGCTCGTTCGGCCGCCACCACAGTCCCGCCTGCCGGAGCAACCCACTCATTGGGCGCGAGGACCACCGACGCCGAGCGCGTCATTGCTGCCATGGAAAGATGTGGCTGGGTGCAGGCAAAGGCGGCGCGCCTGCTTGGACTGACCCCGCGCCAGATTGGCTACGTGCTGAGGAAATACGGCATCGAGGTCAAGCGTCTGTGAAAGCATGACTCAGGCGGATTAGCTGAGACCGCTTAGCGGCTTGGCCCGCGCAGGGATGCAGATCCGCGTCCGCGTCAAGTCGATCCGACCGAGGACAGCCTGGCCGAATTCCCGTGGCAGCCGGCGTTGCGACCATCTTGTGAAAGGCGACGCTGCCATCGTCAATCCGTCCGCCATGTTGCTCTCGTTGCGAGCTCATACGGATGCCCTGTGCGACTGAAACGGAGATAAAATATGTCCGATGCAAAACTGCAAGCTGTGCTTTCGTCTCTTCCGCAAGGGACGCGACAGTTAGATGCTCTGCCGTCCAACGGACCAGCGCCGGACAGAAGTTTTGTCAAGCTGAATACGAATGAGAACCCGTTTCCGTTGCCGCCAATCATAATGCAAAGTGCAGTGGCGGCCCTCAATCGCCAGTATCTGTATCCGGACGACGATAACATCAGCTTGAGGGAAGCAGCGTCCAATACCTATGGCGTATCCACGGATCAGGTCATCGCAGGCAACGGGTCGTCTGAACTGCTCGGACTCATCTACAGAGCTTTCCTCGCCCCTGGCGACAAGGTGGCGATGATATCGCCAGGGTTTTCGTTCAACCGCAAACTTGCCATGTTGCATGGTGCTGAGTTTCTCGAGATCGGATGTCAAACTCATTCGCTGCCAATGGAGCAATTGCTTTCCGGTCCGGCAAAAGACGCCAAGTTCATTCTGGTGGCCAATCCAAACAATCCGACCGGAACATTCCTCTCGATAAGCAATATCGAACGCCTCGTGGCACAATCGGATCGCCTGGTCGTCCTTGATGAGGCCTACGTCGACTTTGCACCCGATCACGGGCTGCGCCTCATCAACCGTTATTCGAACCTTCTGATCTTGAGAACATTTTCGAAGAGCTATGCCGCCGCCGGCATTCGCGTCGGTTTCGGTTTCGGTCACCCTGAGATTATTGGCAGGCTGCGCAACATCCAGAACGTCTTCAACATGAACGTGATTGGGCATGCGGTTGGTATCAGCGTGCTTGCGCATCGCGGCGCCTACGCAGAGAACCACAAGCACATCAGACATGAACGACAGCGAGTGACAGCCGCACTGTCGCAACTTGGATTTTCCGTAACGCCCTCCCACGCAAATTTCTTGCTAGCCCGTGTACCAGCGGGACAGGACGGCTCATGGTGGCAAGCAGCCTTGGAAAGGCAAAAGATACTCGTTGCCTACTTTCCGGATAATGGTTTGGAACATTGCATCCGCGTCAGCATCGGCACAAAAGAGCAATTGGATGCATTTCTTGCTGCCGCTCGCGATATAGTTGGAAGCTTAAACATACCAAGCACCACGGGCAGGGGAGCGTCAGGCTCTGCTCGTTCGGTACGCTGACGCTAATCCGATATCACACATTGCTATCTTTAGACTTGCTTGGTCACCCAAGCACGACAACATTTTTCTTTAAAATCGGGGACAATATCGAGTGACAAACGTCTTTCCTTCAAACCTAGCCTTCGGCATCTTCGATCATCTGGACGAGGACGGCCTCGATATCGCCCGGCAGTACGAAGATCGCCTGATATTAGCAGAGGCGTGCGATCAGCTAGGGTTCTATGCCTATCATCTCGCAGAGCACCACTGTACCCCCCATGGGAGAGGTCCATCGCCGAATCTGTTCTTATCGAGCGTCGCCCAGCGCACCCGGCGCCTGCGTCTCGGACCCTTGGTGATGCTGCTTGCGCTTTATCATCCGCTGCGTGCGTTCGAAGAGATCTGTATGCTGGACCAGTTGAGCGGTGGCAGGCTCGAACTGGGCATAGGGCGCGGTGCTCTCCCGATCGAATTGGGTTACTTCGGGATTGGTGCGGACGCGGTGCCGGGCCGCTATGCGGAAGCCAGCGAAATTCTTGTTGAAATACTTGTTAATGCCATGAAGGTTGGCACGCTGTGCTATCAAGGCCGCCATTTTGAGCTCAATGACGTTCCTTTGACGCTAAGACCTCATCAGCGTCCACATCCGCCGACATGGGTCGCCGCCAATCGACCCGAGTCCGCAGCCTGGGCCGCTGCGAATGGAGCAAACATCGCGTGTGTAGGGCCTTCCTCTTCTGTTCGCAAAACTACTGATGCGTTCCGCGGCTATCGAGAGGACAACAATGACACGGGCGATCGAGCGCTATTTATTGGATTGCTCCGAATGGTGGTGATTGGGCGTTCTGAAACAGACGCGTATTCGATCGCGGCACCTGCTTACGAACGATGGCTCAAGAGCTTCCAATTCCTTTACGACCTTAATGCCATCCCGACTCCACCAAACCTGCCGCTGACCTTCGATGAGGCAATAGAGCGTGAATTGTGCGTGGTAGGATCAGCAGAATCTGTGCGAAAAGCTCTGTTAGATCAGTTGGAAGAGGCAGGTGCCAACTACCTGCTTTGTCAACTGGCATTTGGAAATCTGCCGCTAGATGCTTCCCTGTACACCGCGACGACCATTCAATCCGAAATCATGGCTCGACTTGTCTGACCATGAAATTCGCCGTCTGATCCGAACGTAAATCGTTGTAACAGCGCTCCCTCACATTGCTCGAGCGTGCACGTGGTGGGGATTGGGAAATCGTGAGGGAGGCCAAACTGACGACGAGCCGGCGGCACAGATTACCAGGTTTGTGCGTTGGCCGGCATCTGGGCACGGTGTGAGACTGCACGATCCTAAGGAGATGATGGCCGAGCGCGTCACGATGCCGGCACGCATCTGCTCGTCGCGCTCGCGCTAGTCGTTGCCCATAGCCCGCCGCAAGAGGTCTTCTCGACCGGGGCGGCGCCGGTGGCGGCTCCCGCATCCAGCTTCATCAGCGGCTCGGCGGTAGCAAAGCCGTCACTCGCTACGGCGCTGTTGAGGGCGCGCTCGCGAGCGGCTTTGCTACGCCGAGCGACACCACCTGGAGCGAGTTCGCCCGATGTCGCGGCGTGCACCGCGGTCGGATAACGACGCTGGAGGAAATCGTTCGCAGCCGGTCTTCACGATCCGCGCGAGTGCTTTGCATGAATGCTGCCTGCTTCCTCGTCTGCGGCGGCCTGAGTGTCCGCCGGCACGCCCGAAGTCAATGTCAGTACCACAAGGCCGCCAAGACGTCAGGTCTGGGAGCCGGCTTGTACGGTCGTATCGTGTTCTGGAAAATCGTCAAAGGAGGCGTAGTTGAGATTGTAGAGTTTGGAATACAGGCCCCCCATGGCTATTAGCTGATCGTGGTTGCCAGTCGCAATAACTTGGCCATTCTGAAGCACGATGATGCGGTCGGCACCCCGGATCGTGGCAAGACGGTGGGCGATGACGAGGCCAGTGCGCCCTTCAAGCAGCTTTATCAGAGCCTTCTGAATCTGCATTTCCGTGTAGCTGTCGATGTTGGCGGTAGCTTCGTCGAGCACGAGGATCTTGGCGTCGGCGACGAGGGCGCGGGCGAAACTGATAAGCTGGCGCTGGCCGAGAGATAAGTTGTCGCCGCGTTCGCCAAGTTGGGTCTCATACCCGTCGGCGAGGCTCATTATGAAGTCGTGGGCGCCGACCGCCTTGGCGGCCTCGATCACCTTGTCGCGCGTGGCTTCCGTCTTGTGGTATCGAATGTTCTCGAAGACCGTCCCGGTGAACAGGAACGGCTCCTGCAGCACCATGGCGACCTGGCGGCCGAGCGATTCCTGGGTGAGATCGCGCACATCATGTCCGCCGACCAGCACTTGGCCCTGCTGAACATCATAGAAGCGGTGGACCAGGGCCATCGCGCTCGATTTGCCAGAACCGCTCGGCCCGACCAGTGCGACCGTCTCGCCGGGATTGACCCGGAAGGAGACATTTTTCAGCACCGAACGGTTCGGATTGTAGCCGAAGGTGACGTCCCTAAACTCGACCGAGCCGTCCATTTCGGGCGAAAGCACCTCGGCATTGGGTTTGTCCTGAACATCGATCTTGACGTCGAGCACATCGGTCAGGCGCTTGCCTGAGGCCATGGCGCGCTGCATGATCGAATATTGCAGGGTGAGTGAGCGGATCGGGTCAAAGAAGCGCTGGATGTAAAACAGGTAGGCAACCAAAACCCCCACATCTATGCGGCTATTCACGACCATCGAGCCGCCGACCACAATAACGGCGGCCAAGGCGAGGCCGGTGAGGCCATCGACGATGGGCAATATCGCCAGTGCATATCTGGCAGCGATCAGTTGGGTCCTGAGGTTGGCATGGGCCCGGTCGTCAAAAAGAATGAAATTCACCTGCTGGCGATCCATTGACTGTATGGTCCGCACGCCGTGAATGGCTTCGGCCAGCGCGCCATTGACGACGGAATTGGTTTCGTGTGCAGCCATGAAGGCGTCGCGGGCACGTGGCAGCCAGACAATGCGGACGATCACCAGGATCGGCAGAACCGAGAGCGTCAGGAGGCCGAGGCGGAAGTCGAGCCACAGCATTACGAAAACGATGCCGAAGAGAAGCGCAACATCGCCTACGGAATATACCGAGGTTTCGAGGAATTCCTGTATGGAGTTGACGTCGCCTTGCAGGCGCGACATGAGGCGCCCGACCTCGGTCTTGTCCATGAAGGAGAGCGAAACCTTCTGCAGATGGCCAAACATGGCGCGGCGGATGTCGAACAGGACAGTTTCGGCCACTTTCCCAACCACGGTTTCCTGCATGTAGCCGGCAGCGAAATTGACCAAAATCGCCAAAACGAACGCGCCGACGGCCGCAAGCTGGGCTGAGCGATCGGTCCTTGCCGGGTTCATGCCCTGGTCGATCGCGTAGCGGATGATCAACGGGATGAGAAGCTGCGTCCCGGTGAAGATCAGCATTGCTGCAATCGTGATGACTACCCTGGCCCGATAGGGACGGACGAAGGCCCAGATGCGCCGGAGGATGCTCTTGTCGAAAGCCCGGCCGAACATCTCCTCCTCGATGCGGTGCGAGCCGACAACCGCGCGCGGAGGGCGTCTACCGTCGTCACGTTCGGCTTCGACTTCGCCGGCGCGGCCCTGCGCCATCAGCGGGCGCCCCCATACTGGGTCATATTGTCATGACCCGGGCGCGTCTGGAGATCGTAAAGGGCCCTGTAGCGTCCCCGCTTCGCCAGAAGCTCTTCATGGGTGCCGCGTTCTACGATTTCGCCGTTATCGACAAAAAGGATTTGATCGGCATGCATAAGCGCACTCAGCCGGTGCGCGATGATGATCGTCACCCGATCCTTGGCGAACCGCCGCATCGCCGCGCGAATGCGCTGCTCGGTGCCGGCATCGATCGCGGCCATTGAGTCGTCGAAAACGACGACAGAGGGGCGCAGCATCATGGTGCGAGCAATCGTGAGACGCTGGCGCTGGCCGCCAGAGAGAGAAACGCCGCGTTCGCCCACGACCGTCTCATACCCTGCTGGGAGCCCGAGAATGTAGTCGTGGAGCTGGGCGAATTCGCCAGCGTGTTCAATTCGCTGTCTCTTCGCCCAAGGATCGCCATAAGCGATGTTGTTCTCGATCGTGGTGGTGAACAGGAACGCATCCTGCTGTACAACCGCGACCGCCTTGCGAAGGCTCTCGAGGGTGACATTGCGTATGTCCTGGCCGTCCAAAGTGATGGCGCCACCGGTCACGTCGTAAAAGCGGGGGACCAGATGAGCCATCGTCGATTTGCCGGAACCCGGCGGACCGACGATCGCGATCGTCTCGCCTCTGCGGGCCTCAAAGCTGAGGTTCTTCAGAATGGCGCGGTTTTCGGCGTTGGGGTACGCAAATGAGACATTGTGGAAGCGCAGAGTGCCGTCGCTTATCTCAAGCGGTCTGGCCTCGAGAGCATCCCTGATTGTGATCTCCTGATCGAGGAGACCGAAAAGCCGCGAACCGCAGCTAGAAGCGCGGGCAAAGGCATTGACCATGAGGCCGATCTGGCGGACTGGCATTTGCAGGATGGTCATGAAGGTCAGGAAGGTCGCCATGGTTCCGACGCTGATCTCGCCAGCGACGAGCTTGTTGCCACCGATCCAAAGCACCAATCCCATTGCGAAAAAGAAGGACAAGGTCATCGCCGACGTGCTGGGTACGTAGATGTCAACGAGATCGTTGGCGAGGCCGAGCGCGTTCTTGGAAGCGCGGTCGAACTTCAGCATCTCATAGGATTGAGCCGCAAAAGCGCGGACCACGCGGATGCCTGCGAGATTTTCCTTCATCACGCGGCTTAGTACCGAAAGGCGCTCATAGAGGTCGAGCCAGGTGGCGCGCAGCCTAAGCTGTGTGGTCGATGAGCGCCAGGCGACAAAAGGCACGAAGCTCAGCGCGACCAGGCCGAGCATGGGATCGGTCGAGATCATCATGTAGGCGCCGATCCCGATCAGCATGGTGAGCAGGACCACGCGAACGAGCGCGGTGGAAAAATACATCCGCACGCCTTGGAGATCGAGCATTCCGATGGTGATCAGATCGCCTGAATGGACCCGGTCGTGAAAGGAAAAGCTGAGACGCTGGATCTTGTCGTAGTAGGCGAGCCGCAGTTCGTACGCGACATGATGCCCGACGGCTTCGGCAAAAAAGTTCTGCGCCATCGTGAAAAGGCCGCGTAGCGCGCTGACGGCGAGCAGCAGGAGAGCCGGAATCCAGAGCGCTTGTCCTGCCGCGGTCCCCGCGACACCGCCCCCGATGGCTGTCTGGGTCTGGTCGACAGCCCGGCCGAGCAGCTGGGGAATGAGCAACTGGAGGATTGCCGCCATGATCGTCGAGCCCATAGCGAAGGCGACCTGCCAGGGATGCCGCAAATTCATACGCGTGATGCGCAACAGCGTACTCAAATCCCGGCCCCAGCGCGCCGCTTCCACATCGGTCAACGAATTCAGAGCGTTCGTTGCGCTGCCGATAGCATCACTGCTCACGGGTGTATTCCCGACTGCATTTTGCGCCTTCGAGGCAAGCCGAAGGACCAATCATCAAAGGAGCCCGCCATTGTTAATCCAGTCCACCACCTGCAGCAGGGCGCGTTCCTATAAGCCGAGCCGCGGCTTCACTTACTGGCATGTCGATCACCGTGATTCCGCTTGCCGCAAGGAAACGCGCTTCGTTTCGGGTCAGCGTTTCCGCGTCCATTACCGCGCAATATGGACCTCGGGAGCGCTTCATGATCTGCCTGGCGTAGGTGCGCAGCATCTGATCGTTGAAGCGGCAGCCAACGAAGAAAAGTCCACGGGTGATGCGCCGTTCCTTCACCACGTCTGGGATCGGTGTCTGGATATCGATTTCGGTCAGGACTTCGACATAGTCGGAATCTGCGACGAGAAAGTTTTGCGCCGGCCTAATACTCCCGTGAGGTGTATAGAGAACCGTCTTCGCCCCCGATCGGGGGTCGAGTTCCCTCCCGGACAAATCGTAGGTTTTCGTCCAAATGTTACCGATTTCGTTCGCCCGCGTGACGCCTTGTATCTCAACGACGTCCGTTCGGCCGGTCTCTACGAGAGCCGTGCGCATCGCGCCGTCGTACCAGCTGTCGACGATGAGGGAGAGCGGCAGCCTTGCGAGCCAGGCGTGGAGGAGGGTCGGCGCCACCGGCGCTGCGAATATGTCGGTCATCCAAGCTTGAAGCGTCCGGCGATGCCGGCGCTGTTCGATGAACTGCGCAACCGACCACATATTGGTGCGGATCCTGGAAGGGGCTGGCGCCCGTGCATTGAGTGCCGCGGCAACGACCTCCGGCGTATGTGGCACAGGCGGTTCCGCACAGTTGAACCCAAGAAGACCCGGACCGAGATAGGGGATCACCTCATCGGCGGCGAGCGCTTCCTTCGCCAGGTCAAGCAGCTTTTCGGCAAAACTGTCCCGCACGATGACGAGGTGGCCCGATGTCAGGATCGTGTTCATGCTCGTTTCCTCGCGACGCACCTATCAAGGGGCAGCATCAGTCCTGTTCGGAAACCTTCCTTGCCTCGACGGTGATCGGCAGACGCGTATCCCGTGGAAGATCGGGTAGGAGGAGCCGCCACCCGTTCCTGAGCGTCACAGTTCCGCCCCACAACTCTTCCTTCTCGAGCTTGATGATCGGCTCTTCGAGGTCCTTCTTCGGGACATACGCCGACAAGCCAGCCTCGGTCCTGCGGATCATGACTTTCATCTGGCCGTCCCTTCATTGGTATTGCTTTCAGCACTGCAGGGCGCCTCGGCTTTGTCGAGGCTCATCAGTTCACGCGCTCGCATGCCGACGACGGTGCCACGGTCGACCCATTCGACCGCATAGATGAAGAACTGCTGGAGAAAGGTGCCAATGTCGCGCACATATCCCTCGTCGCCCTTCCGCACGAGATTTTCGCCGATCTCCCTGCCAGGATAGGTGCCGTCATTCTTTATGTGGCGAGTGGCACGTACCCGCTCTCCCGGCATGAATCGTGGAGGCCTGCGGATTTCGACCTCCTCTTCGCGTCCGAGCGACATGTCCGTTCCCTGATTTCTCTTGAGGCTGCAGATTGTGAACAAAGGCGTTCCAGGCGTCCTGCGAAGGCATCCCCGACCATGTCGGCAGCCCAATGTTCGTCACGCAGGAACGCAGGTCTTCGGCACCGGGCATACCGAGGCACATTGCTGCGCATCGAAGACCCCCTCGCACTCGGTGCACTTTTGCGGCTCGATCACATAGCTCTCGCCTTTGAACTTGATCGCGCCGGAGGGACACTCGAATTCGCAGGCGCCGCATTGGGTGCATTGGGATGCGATGATCTTGAAAGCCATTTTAACTCCTGGTCCGAATGGATGAGACGCGCTCAGGCCGTCGCCGCGAGTGCGGGGGTCCCAGACGCGGCCGCGTAAATCGCGCTGATTGCGGTCTCGATATAGTCGTGGGCATATGCGTCGGTGGCTTGGATTCCAGCGTCGGCGAGCTGATCCTGCGGGCAGTTTCCGATCTTGGCGCACAGCACGACATCTATGCCCTCAAGCGCAGCGATGACGCCATCCAGGGCGGCTTCTCCGCCCCAGCCCCCGAGACAATACTGCTCGACCTTGCGATGCCCGACAAAGCTGATCCCTCTCGGCGAGGCTTCGTAAACCTGGAATTCCTTCGCATGGCCGAAATGTTCATTGACGCGGCCGCCGCCCTTGGTCGCCACTGCGAAGAGAAGGGACTTGCCGGGGCTCGCTGCCTTGACCAATCCGATCGCTTCTCTCCTAGCCGCCACGTGATCACGGCGCTCCTCCGCGACCAGCTCCCGATAGGCCTTGCGATTGCTGGCATCGTAGGTGACCTCGCCGGGAATTCGGTCGACTGTGAATTCCTGGCCACGATCCTCACCGAGCAGGCCGACGGCATCTGCCCGGCACTGCCGGCAGTGGCGCATCAACTGGGCGCCGCCTTCGACACGATCCTGAAGAGCCTTCATCTCCATTGCGTTTGGGCCGCGTTGCCCGCTCAGTCCGTAGTGCGTGCCGTGCGCCGGGTCCGAAATCAGCGGCATGAGGTTGTGCAGGAACGCGCCTCGCTCCTTGACCCATCTATTCACCTCGATCAGATGCTCATCGTTCACGCCGGGGATCATCACCGAATTGATTTTGGTGAGGATGCCGCGCGCGGTCAGCATCTCCAGACCCAACATCTGCCGCTCGTGCAGGATCCGGGCGGCTTCGATGCCGAAGTAGCGGCGATGGTCGTAAAAGATCCAAGGATAGATCTTTGCACCGACCTCAGGGTCGACCATGTTGATGGTGATCGTCACGTGATCGACATTCATGTCGGCAAGCTCATCGACATGGTCCGGCAGCGCGAGCCCATTCGTGGAGATGCAAAACTTGATGTCTGGGATTTCCCTGGCAACTCGTTCGAACGTTGCCTTCGTCTTCTTCCAGTCGTAACAGGCATCGCCCGGTCCGGCGATGCCGAGCACGGAGAGCTGCGGCACCTCGTTGGCGACCGCGATCACCTTGCGTAGCGCCTGGTCGGGCGTCAGCTTTTCGGAGACCACCCCAGGCCGGCTTTCGTTGGCGCAGTTATATTTGCGATTGCAGTAGTTGCACTGGATATTGCAGCTGGGCGCGACCGCGACGTGCATGCGCGCGAAATAGTGATGCGCCTCTTCTGAAAAGCAGGGGTGATCCTTGATCTTGTCCCAGACAGCCGGATCCGTGTCGTCCGGCTTTATCGACGAGCCGCAGGACGAAGACGCGCAGCCACCGGCTTTCACGGTGGCAAGCAACTGGTCATCGAATGTCGTGCTGAGGCTCTCAAGCGAAATTGCCGGTGCGGACATCGAACGGCTCCGTTGCTGGGTGAATGTCGCAGTTCAAACCGCAAGAGCTATGCCAGCTCAAAGAGCGGTTTTGGTTCACGAATTGGCTTTCGTGTCGGATTCCGTCGGATTGCTCCGACACACCTTTGTCGGGCTTCCGACAGTGGACAAGCAAATCGGGTCGCGAAGGCTACCAGCCTTGGGCGCGCAGAGTGTGAGGGAGACTACTCCGGGCTTACGTTTGACGTCATCACAACGTCTAGAATTTCTTCACGTCGATACCATGCCGGCGCAGGGCGTAGCCGATTTGCCGCGGCGTGAGGCCGAGGATACGAGCCGCCCTGGCCTGAACCCACCCGGCTTTGTCCATCGCGTCGATCAGCCGGTCGCGTTCCGTCAGACGCGGGGGACAAGCGGGATCGTTCGGATCGCCGGCCGTAAGGGGAGATACCTTGCCTGCGGAGACACCGATGCGACTGGCCGGCAGCCGCAATCCGACCGGCACTGCGTTGACCCGTGCGAGATCGTCGATGGCATTGCCGCCATTCGAGCGGTCGGCTCGCTTCCAGAGGAGCCAGGAAAGGCACTGGCTCTTCTTACAGGCGAAATCGGATGGCGTGACCGTCCTTGAACGCGCAAGTGTGGCCGTCCTTTGGACGCAGTTCTCCAGCTCGCGGACGTTACCAGGGAAGTAGCATTGCGAGATCAGGTCAAGCGCCGACGGCGCGAAGGCGAGTGCGCGATCGTTCTCCTTGTTGAATCGATTGAGGAAGGCGTTCGCAAGGCGTGGAATATCGCCGGGTCGCTCTCTGAGCGGAGGCAGGATAATTGGCACCACATTGATGCGGTAATAAAGGTCGGCCCTGAACTCCCCTTTTATGACGGCCGTCTCGAGATCCTTGTTGGTGGCGCATATGAGGCGCACGTCGACCTGTAGCGTTTTGGTGCCGCCGACTCGCTCCAATTCGCCTTCCTGCAAGACACGCAACAGCTTGGCTTGAAAGGCCGGCGAAATCTCGCCGATTTCATCAAGTAGCAGCGTTCCCTCATTTGCCAATTCAAAACGACCGGCGCGCTGGGAGATAGCACCCGTGAAAGCGCCCTTTTCATGCCCAAACAGTTCTGACTCCAGAACGCTTTCAGACAGTGCGGCGCAGTTCAATTTGACGAAAGACCTCTTCCTCCGACGTGAGAGCTTATGGATGGCTTGCGCAAAGAATTCCTTGCCGGTGCCGCTTTCACCCCGCAGTAGCACGGTGGAATTGGTCCCTGCTACGACCGAGACGGTTTCGAGCACCTGCTTGAGTGCGGGGCTTTCCCCGATGATCCCGTCGATTTTGACATCCGCATGCCGGGCAGGGTCGTAGGTCCTCCCCTCGTTGGGCGATTTCTCCGGTCTCCATTGCTCATGGACAGACCGCTGACGATCTGTACTCAGGATGCGATGGAGACGGATCGTCCGGCCGACAAGGTTGGCGACCATCGTCAGGAAGTATGTGTCCTCGTCGTCGCGAAAGTCGGTGGCGCCGTCTCCGGCGCGGTCGATCGACAATGTCCCAAGGATTTTATGATCAGCCTTTAGCGGGATACCGATAAAGGCAATTGGGATGGTGCCGCTGCTCGAAGATGTTTGAAGGTCAGCCTGAAATAGTTGGGACTTGCGGACGTCCGGTATGAACAGCGGCGTCCCCGTAGCGACGATTTGATCTGTTACGGCCTGTGGTATGACGCGGCGAGTGCCTGATTGAAGTGCGTGGGTATTGCCGGCAGTTGCGGCAATCTCCGGCTCTCCTTCAGCGTCCAGGACGACGATTGCTCCGTGACGCATCTGCAGAAACGAAGGCAGGATGTTCACGACATTGGCGAGCGTAATCTCCAGCTCGCTGGGGGCGGTCAGCACCTTCGATATCTCGTAGAGTCCCCTGAGCGCGATATCTGCTTGGGGCATGCTTTTGATGGGCAGTTCAGGGCGGGTATCCCGAGGTGCTACCTCGTCGACCCGATCTTGCGGTACGTGAGCCATGGAAACACCTCAGGGGTTGTCGTCCAGAGTGCTCCTCCTTTTGAATCTGAGTCTGAATTCTGAAAGCACAGTATTCACGAGCTTCTCTTCGTGGCGCGGCAATTCAAGGAAAGATAGACTTGGCCTTGGTCCCGACCTCAGGTGTATCAAGATTGACCCTGTTGATACGGTGCGTGCCTCGGTCATCCGAATTTGAAGAGGACTCCGAAGCCGCCGCGTGGATAGTTCCACTCGATCTCGCCACTGGTCTCGCACAAAATCCGGCAGGTGCCGCACTCCATGCAGCCGTCGGCGGTGATCTCCACTTGACCTTTGTCGTTCAACTCATAACATTTCGCCGGGCAGACGTGGGTCAGCGCGAGCAAGTTCGCGCTTGGCCTCTCGTGCGGTCGCACTTTGATATGCGGACGGCCGGAATCCACCAAGTAGCGGTTCTGGTAAAGCTTGTCCTCGACACGTGACTTCGTCACTGCGATCGTCATTTCGTCTCCCCTCAGCGCCACGCCAATGCAAGGCGGACCGCGTCGCTGACCAGCCCCCAGCGCGAGCGCGCCTTGATGAAGGCCGCCGTGGTCGCCTTTTCCTTCTCGGTCTTCGGCGTGCCGTCGACACGCATGAAGTTCTGCGCGGCTTGCGACATCAACCGCGGATAAGTCGTGAAGTAATTCCAGGAATTGGTGTGGAGCAAGGCCGGCATGTCTTTGTATTTCCTTAGGTCCTTGACCACGAAGGACTTGTCCAGCATGGCTTTGTAAAGGGCGAGATTCCGTTTGGTCATAGGACCGTTGCGGCTCTTGACCTCGATGATTGCCTCAGCCGCGATGCGGCCGGAGGTCATGGCGAGGTTCGAACCCTCGCGGTGAATGGCGTTGTTCAGTTGCGCGGCATCGCCGACCACGACCCAACCGTCGCCAAAGAGCTGCGGAATAGCCTTGTAGCCGCCTTCGGGAATGAGATGCGCGGAATATTCTTTCACTTCCGAGCCGGCAATCAGCGGCCGGATCGAAGGATGGGTTTTTAATGCGTCGAGGAGGACGTAAGGGCTCTCGACCATCGCGGCGAAGTCGGAGACGAGGCAGCCAATGCCCAGTGAGATCGACTCCTTGTTGGTGTAGAGGAAGCCGAGCCCGGCCATGCTGCGGGAGGTCGTGCCCACCGCCTCGATCACGCAGCCTTCATCGCCTTTGAGGCCGAACCGCTGCTCAATGACCTCTTCGGGGAGGAAATGCATTTCCTTGACGGCGAGCGCCACGGTTTGCGGCTTCGGCATCTCGCGCAGGCCGGCCCGCGTGCCAAGCAGTCCGCAGACACCTTCTGCGAGGACGACCACGTCCGCGTAGATGGCTCCGCCGGCCCGGTCTGTGCGGACGCCGATCACCCTGTCCTTGGCGTCACGGATGAGTTCCGTCACGGTCGTCTCGCACAGAACCGTCGCGCCGGCCTCGCGCACCTTACGCGAAAACCATTTATCGAACTGGGCACGGATGATCGTGTAGCGGTTGGGCTTCGCCTCATTGAAGTCGTCCGACCGATAGTGAATCCCGGTGTGGGACGTGTCGTCCATCACCCAAAGCCGCTGTTCAACCAAATGCCGCTCGAGAGGCGCATCGTCCCGGAAATCCGGGATGATCTTCTCCAGCATGTTCGCGTACATGATGGCACCCTGGACATTCTTGGACCCCGGATATTCACCCCGCTCCAACTGCAGCACCTTCAGGCCGTGGCTGGCCATGGTGTAAGCAGCTGCGTTTCCGGACATGCCGGCCCCAATAACAATGGCGTCGAATTGTTCCTCAATCATGTCCATCCTTAGCTCGCAAGCTTATCGCGACTGTGGGGCGACAGCCGCCGGGTGAAGGCTTCCGTCAGTGCGGGCAGGAAGCGGATCGCGTCGGTGACGATCCCGAGGTGAGCGAAATCGAAAATCGGCGCGTTCGGGTCGGTGTTGATGGCCACGATGAGATCCGCCCCCTCTACGCCAACCCGGTGCTGGATGGCGCCGGAAATCCCGGCCGCTATGTAAAGCTTCGGCCGGATGGTCTTGCCAGTTTGGCCGATCTGCCGATCAGCCGGCATCCAGCTCTTCTGGACCAACGGGCGCGAACAGCCATGCTCGGCGCCGATTGCCCGCGCGAGATTCTTCACAAGCTGCAGGTTCTCCGCCGCGCCTAGACCGAGGCCTCCCGCAACCACGACGTCGGCATAGGCAAGATTTGCCTTTGCCGACTGACTATCCGGCAGGAAGCCCAGGACTTTGGTAACGATCTCGTCCTCGGCTACCGAGAGCTTGTGCCGGATGACACGCCCGACCGGTTTATCCGCCCGCGGCGGCATTGGCATGACCCTCGGTCGCACTGTCGCCATCTGGGGGCGGAAATTGAGCGTATAGATCGTGCACAGCAAGGAACCGCCGAAAGTCGGACGGGTGGCGGCGAGCGAACCGTCGGTATCCACATCAAGTTCGGTGCAGTCGGCCGTGAGCCCTGTCTGCAAGGTCGTCGCCACGGAGCCGGCAAGATCCCTGCCGAGTGTGGTGGCACCGAGAAGAAGGATCTCGGGTTTGTGGGTATTGACCAGATCCGTCATCGCCTTGGTGAATGGCTCGTTCCGATAGTCGGCGAGCAACGGCGCCTCGACGATGTAGACAAGGTCGGCGCCATAAGCGAACGCTTCGGCAACGGCGTTCCCGATGGCCTCTCCCGGCGGTCCAAGCACGACGCCTGCAAGCTGGACCTGAAGCTTGTCTGCTAACTTGCGGCCTTCGCCGAGCAGTTCGAATGATACGGGATGGACCTGGCCGCGTTCGAGCTCGATGAAAACCCAAACGTGCCGGTAGTCCTTGAAATGCGCGGGCAGCTCCTTCTTTATGCCGGCACGGCCGGCGGCAGGGCGAGGGGTTTCTCGGTTCGCGTTCGACATCGTCTGATCCTTGCCCTCTCACGCGCCGCCGTTGAAGGCGAGCTCATGTTCCAATGCCGGCTGGCGGGTGAAAATTGCCGTGATGAGTTCGTCAGCGACATCGCGCAAGGCCATCTCGGCGGTGTCGATTTTTGCCGCCTTTTCCGCTCGCGCAGGAGGCGCGAAAACGCGCTTGACCACCGTCGGTGAACCGCGCAGGCCGCATTTGGTGAGATCCTCAATGCCGGCGTCGGCCGCACTCCATTTCAAGACCTGGCTGCGCGCGGCGCACAGGGCGTCCTGGATCGAGCCCCGGCGGATCTCGTTTGTGCCTTCCAGCATGGTGATCAGGCAAGGGAGCCTGCTCTTCAGCATCTGTGTGCCGCCTTCGGAGCGGCGCTCGACCTTGATCTCGCGCGCAGCAAGGTCAATAGAGGCGATCTTCGCGACATAGGTCAGTTGCAGGAGTCCGAGGCGCTTGGCGATGCCGGGCCCGACCTGGGCGGTGTCGCCATCGATCGTCTGCTTGCCGGTGAAGACGAGGTCTGGCGTGCCGAACGTCTCGCCAACCTTCGCGATTGCCTGGGAAAGGGCGAACGAGGTCGCCAGCGTGTCGGAGCCGGCAAAATAGCGGTCGGTCAAGAGCACCGCTCGGTCGGCGCCGTAACCGAGCGCCTTGCGCAGCGCGTCCTCTGCCATGGGCGGACCCATAGTGAGCACGGTGACTTCGCCACCATAGGCGTCGCGCAGTCTGAGGGCTTCTTCGAGGGCGAACAGGTCGTAAGGGTTGATGATGGTCGGAACACCCTGGCGCATGATCGTGTTCGTCACCGGATGGACCCTTATCTGTGCCGAGTCCGGCACCTGCTTGATGCAGATTACGATGTGCATTGGCGGTTTCTCCAGGCTCCTGTCCGGATGCGGGCTTGGCGGTTATCTCTTTGGTGCGCATCATTCGTGCCAACTGTTTTGCGCTGCCCCCTATTCCTAGAACTTCGCTTGGTTGCTTCTGAGGGCGCCGTGGTGATGACCGGATTTGTCGGCTTCTCGACATTGTCGCGTCGCAACCCGTGTCGCGGTCATTCCTGTCCGAACCGCTTCAGTACGGTGTCGAACGGGACAAAGGTGCGGCCCGGCGTGGCAGGTTTGTTCGGATCGTGGTCTTTGAGCACCTTGAAGACCCGATGGGTGAGCGGCGAGGAAACCGCGAAGTCCTCGTAAGCGCGTTCGAGCGTCGCGCGCACCCGCGCGGCAATCACCTGGTCGGGCAGACCGGAGAAATCTTCTTCGGCAAGGTATTGGCCCACGCGCTTCATGATATGGAGCCGCGAGACATTGAGCACCTTCGGGTCATAGGAGACGCCAAGGACTGCAAAGAACTCCTCCGCAGCCGACAGGCGCTTCAGTCGTGCGAGGATGTCGGTGACATCGATGGGGCGGCTGTCAGCGGAACAATTCATTGCATTCTCCCTGGTCGCAAAACTGTGGCGTCGGTGCGCTCGCGAACGGCTGAGCTGGACCCGCACAGCTCCGCGAGGGATGCCTCGCTGCACATTCCATCGTAGAGCTCGACCAGTTGAGTTGCAGTGATGGTCGATTTGGTCTCGGCCGCCTCGCGCCGGACGCGGGCCACCATCGCGGCTGCCAGATCCGGGTCGAGATCGCGACCGCTTTCGCTCAGCACATGGGCAATCGCAGTAGCGCCGGAATGCTTGCCGATGACGATACGCCGGCAGCGGCCCACGAGAGCTGGATCGAGCCCCTGATAAGTACGCGAGTCCTTCAGCAACCCTGCGACGTGAATGCCGGATTCGTGCGTGAAAACATCGGCGCCGACGACCGGTTTAATGGCCGCGGTTTGCCGGCGGGCGGCCCAAGCCACCTGGGCGGCGAGGTCGGGCAATGCGGTCAGCTCGATGCCGGTATCCGCGCCGTCGAGGACCGCCATCGCGGCGGCCACCTCTTCCAGCGCGGCATTGCCCGCACGCTCGCCGAGCCCCAGGACGGTGACGGACGCATGGCGCGCGCCTGCGCGGATCGCGGCAAGCGTGTTGGCGGCAGCAAGTCCGAGATCGTTGTGCGCATGAAATTCAAGGTCGATTGGAGACTGCGCCACAAGCTCGGCGACAAGTTCGAAGGTCGAAAACGGGTCGAGAACGCCGACTGTGTCGGCTAGCCTGAGGCGGCTTGCGCCGGCGCGTGCAGCCGTCTCGATGACGCGGGCGAGATGATCCCGATTGGCCCGCGAGGCATCCTCGCAGCCCACCGCGACGAAGAAGCCGGCGGCGGCTGCGCGCCTGACCATATGCTCGATGACCTGGAGCGCTCCCGCCTTATCGAGGCCGAGCTTGGCGGCAAGTTGTATGTCCGACGCAGGCAGCGATAGATTGACGGCGTGGACACCGCTCTCGATCGCTGCATCGAGATCCAGCGACGTCATCCGGCACCAGACCATGAGCCGAACCGGGAGACGCCGCGCGACCGCGGCGCGAATTGTTTCGATCTCGTCGGCGCCCATGACCGGCGTGCCGATCTCGATCTCTGTGACGCCGGCCGCCGCAAGAGACTCGGCGATCTCCAGCTTTTCCGTCATGGTAAAGGCGACGCCGGGCGCCTGCTCGCCATCGCGCAAGGTCGTATCGTTGAGAAAGACATGGCGGGTCATGAACGGTAGCCTGTTCTGCTGCCGCTCAGGCATAGACCGGATTGAACGTCTTCGGCGCCTCGCCTACCGGCCCCGGGACTGGGAAAGCCACGCAGCTTCTCCACGATTGCCGGCATGACCTCGAGCACCCGGTCGACGTCCGCTTCGCCGTTGTCCCGCGCCAAGGAGAAGCGGACTGCCGCGTGTGGCGTTTTCATCGCGCTCAGGACATGGCTCGGTTCCAGCGAGCCGGAGGTGCAGGCGGAGCCGGAGGAACACGCGATGCCCACGCGGCTGAGGAGAAGTGGAATTCCATCACTTTCGACATGTTCGAAGGAGATGTTTGCGGTGTTGGGCAACCGTTCCAGGGGATCACCAGTGACACAGGTGCTTGGGATGCGCTGGAGAATCCCGTCCTCTAAACGGTCGCGGAGCGACTTTACCCGTGTGGTCTCGTCGTCCATGAATTTCAAGGCGAGTTCGGCCGCCATGCCGAGCCCGACTATGCCGGGCGTATTCTCGGTGCCAGCACGCCGGTTGTGTTCTTGGTGGCCCCCCTTGATCAGCGAGTGGAAATTGACGCCACGTTTTACGAAAAGCGCGCCGATCCCTTTCGGCCCGTGCAGCTTGTGGCCGGAGAGCGACAGCATGTCGATTGCGGTCGACTTCAGGTCCATCGGAAGCTTGCCGACCGCCTGCACAGCATCGGTATGGAAAAGGGCGCCCACTTCCTTGGCCAACTCGGCAAGCCTGGCCACGGGGAAGATCACACCAGTCTCATTGTTCGCCCACATTATCGAGACGATTGCGACCTGTGGGGTGAGGGCGGCCATATAGGCGTCGAGGTCGAGCCGGCCACGGCAATCCACCGGGATCCTGTGCACCTTGACGCGGCGGGTCTTCTCAAGATGCGCGCAGAGCGTCAGCACGGCGGGATGCTCGACCGCGGACGTCACGATCTCGGTTCGGTTGGGCGCCGCCTCGAGCGCCGAAAGAAGCGCTGCATTGTCGCTTTCTGTCCCACCCGAGGTGAAGGTGATCTCATCGTCGAACTCCGCGCCAATCAGAGCTTGCAACTGCCTCCGCGCCTTTCTCACCGCCGCACTGACTGAGGCGCCAAGAGCGTGCGCCGACGAAGGGTTGCCGAATTGATCCCTAAAGAACGGCAACATCGCTTGCACGACCTCAGGATCGACCCGTGTGGTTGCGTTGTTGTCGAGGTAGACAGGTTTCATGTGCGATCCTCAGTTGAGCGGAATGACGCGAGCGCGCGACCGCCTCATTGAGCCTCTGGCGTATGCCGTTGATGATGATGGGCCCGAACTGGCAGCCGGCGCAGACGCCCGAGAGTTTGACGTAGACCGGATCGGCGTCGACATGGACAAGTCCGCAGTCGCCGCCGTCAGCCCGCAGGTAAGGACGCCCGAACACGACAACGTTATCGATAAGCCGAATTTGGCGCAGCGGCGCGATTTGGCGGCCAGCAGCTTGGGTGCCACCAGGAACCGAACTGTTTCGGGAGGCGACGTTCTTTGCGTCCTACCTGAAGCGATTGCCGGTCCCAACATCGGCTTCGACCTTGCCTTGTTCTTGAGGACAGGGACATCTGTTGTGCCGGCCATATAAGCCTCCTCTGCCGCAAATGAGTCCGTCGGCGGCAATCGCTTCATGGACCCGCACAGGCGCTTCGGGCGATCAACTGAAGGACTTGCCGCAGCCGCACTTCTCGCGCGCGTTGGGGTTATCGAAGACAAAGCCGCAAGATTCGAGCCCGGTGAGGAAGTCGACGGTCATGCCGGCGACATGCGGTTGGGAGCCCGCGTCCACGAACAGCTTGATCCCATCTGTCTCGGTGATCGCGTCGCCCTCGAGCGACACGCTCTCCAGGCCCATTAAGTATTTGAAGCCGGCGCAGCCGCCGGCCTGGACCATGATGCGAAAGCCTTCCGCCGGCTCGCTGGCGCGGGAAAGAGCAGTCTTGATGGCGGCAACAGCGTTGTCGGTGAGCGTAATCATGGCTCCATTCTCCTCAGTCCGGGACCTGCTTGCGCATCACGTTGCATGCACCGTGCCAAAGCGAAAAAACGTTTCAACACAGCGCGGCATCTCTGACACTGCTGTGGTTCTTGTGAGTCCATTGCTGCGAAGGTGTCGGCCAACCGACACGTACTGTCGGGTTTGTCGGGTCCGCCACGCGGGATGTTGGGCCTGAGTTGTTGGCTGAACTCACATTAAACCAACCAATGACCATTACAGAAGACTTCTTCTGAGCTTGCTTCGGCCCAATTGGCACGGTTTTTGAAGCTCCACTGGCGAGGCGGCAAGAGACTGCCGATCCACAATCGTGTCGTGGGTGCCCTCGCGATCGATGGGGCGAAGCAAGGGAGCAACATGTCAGGACTGGGTCAGACACGCTTTGTTTGGCGAAGCAGCGCCGCCCGTGGCATCCGAATGACCGATTGGCCGATTGCGACAACACCCACAATCGCTCACCACCGCCCGGTGGCCACCGACCGGCTCGATGTGATTCCATCGGCATGTGCCTGCTCGTGTCACTCGGGTCTCGCCGCTCCGATAGCACCCCCGGTTTTCGCGCGGGTGCGACGACGTGCGCACGCTGTCCAGCGACACTTTGTTCACGGGCCAGCAGCAGATCAGGGTCGAGCATTACGGCGCGCCCTATCGGCTGAAGATTCACCGGCAGGGCAGCTGATCCTCACACGTAGGTGGAAGCAGGGGTAAGACATGGACCAGCGCGAGAAACCGTCGCCGGACGAAATCCGGCGGGCGTGCGAAGACAATCCGAAAATCCGGGAGCATGATCTCGCCGCTCGATTGGGCATTTCGGAAGCCGAATTGGTCGCGGCGCATTGTGGTCACGGCGCGGTGCGCATCGAGCCGCGCGTCGATGACCTGCTGATCGGCCTCGAAGCGGTCGGCGAGGTGATGGCGCTCACCCGCAATGAAAGTGCCGTGCACGAAAAGATCGGCGTCTACGACAAAGTGGTCACCGGCAACCAGCATGCCATGGTGCTCGGCGACGAAATCGACCTGCGCATCTTCCCGAAAGCGTGGGCGTATGGCTTCGCCGTCGAGAAGCGCGAGGGAGCCGAGATCCGCCGCAGCCTGCAATTCTTTGATGCCACCGGCGAGGCGATGCACAAAGTACATCTCAGGCCCGCCTCGAACCTGCACGCCTATCAGAATCTGGCGGCAAAGCTCGCATCCTCCGACCAGGAGCCGATCATATCGTTCAAGGCGAGCGGGGCGGGCGATAACGCAGTGAGTCCGGACCAAGCCGCCACGGTCGACGACCTACGCGAGCACTGGAGCCGCCTGAGCGACGTGCATCAGTTCTACGATATGTTGAAGACACTGAAGCTCAGCCGCTGCCAGGCGATGCGTATGGCCGGCGAGGATTACGCCTGGCAGCTCGACAATGATGCCGTTGGCGCCCTGTTCCAACAGGCGGCCGAAGACGAGATGCCGATCATGTGCTTTGTCGGCAATCGTGGTTGCATCCAGATCCATTCCGGCCCGATCAAGTCGGTCAAGCAGATAGGGCCGCGGATCAATGTGCTCGACGAGACCTTCCATCTGCATCTTAGGACCCATCACATCCGCGAGGTCTGGGCCGTGCGCAAGCCGACGAGGGACGGTCACGTCACGTCCATTGAAGCCTATGGCGCCGACGGCAAGATGATCATCCAGTTCTTCGGCGCGCGCAAGGAAGGAGAACGCGAGCGCAGCGACTGGCGGTTTCTGGCCGAGAGTCTGCCACGTGTTCCCGGTCCGACCTACAGGGAGGTGTAGAGTGCCGACAGGCCCTCGGATTGAACCGGCCGCCATAGGACTCGGCACCACGTTGCGACAGCGGCTGCGAGTCGTAGCGCATACGGACGGTTAGGTGTGCACGCCGGAATTGACCGCATCGATACAGTCAAGCTCGTCGCCGGCCGGACTGCTGCGCACGAGTGCATCGCCGTCTGACCGAAAATCCTTGCAGCGCCTGCGAGCGATAAAACGCATACGCCATCAGGGCCGAACCGAAGCGCGGCTCGACCTTGTTGATATTTCCGATCATCGCGCGCAAGCGCCGACGGGTCTTGTCGGACCGCACCCGATCCTTGCGCTGGATCGCGTCGTTGCTCAATCCGGGCCGTGCGAGCCCGGAAGGCTGTGCAGCAGCAGCCAAGCCGAACAGCCCGATGTCGCGGACACGACAAAACCGACCACGGATGTCGGTTGTCGGACGTTGTCCTAAGAATGATGGACAGGTGATCATCAGCGGCGGGCCCAGTGCAGGCTGGCATTGATTGGTGCAGCGCCATGGGTACGCCTATCCGGCACGGGACTTGCTTCGACAATTTGATCAGCAGGGCATCAGCAGTGCGTCACGGTGCTCAGAGGTGATTAACCAGCCTCTCAACCCTAACGGGGATAAGCGGCGGCTTTGCTTCATGACCGCAGCGCGGCGGAGATGCCCCTTCTGATCGACTTCGCAACCGATCTCATCCGCGCTGGTGCAGGTGGGCTGTATCAGGCGACAGAATCTAGAAGGCGCCCGACAAGAGACGTGCCCATGCTGGAATCGACTTTATGAACAGCGGTGCAATCTCAATCGAGCCATGAACGCCAATGTAGAGAAAACAAAATGGCGACCAACCCCGTTCCAGATCATGTCCCGCCCGAAATGGTGAGGGACTTCAGCCTGTTTACATCGCCAGGGATGCCACCAACACCCAACGGGGATCCACACGCAGCTGTCGCTTGCGTACATGACGGGCCTCCGATCTTTTACTCCCGCTACAACACGCAAGATGGCCGGGGTACCTGGGTCATCACCCGTGCCGCGGACCAGCGGAAGGTGCTGCAGGACGCAGAGACTTTTTCCAGCCATCGCAGCATCTTCTCCTCCATACTGGGTGAAAACTGGCCGACGATCCCGCTTGAGCTCGATCCACCGGCCCATGGCGTCTTTCGCTCACTGCTCAATCCGCTGCTTTCGCCAAAGCGGGTGTTGGCTCTGGAACCGGCTGTCCGCGAACGGGCGGTCGAGCTGATCGAAAGGATCGCCGCGTCGGGCACAAGCTGCGACGTGATGAAGGATTTTGCCTTTCCTTTCGCGGTGAGCACCTTTCTTCGCTTTCTGGGGTTGCCCGATGACCGACTCGATACATTCGTCGGCTGGGGGAAAGATCTGCTCCACGGCGACGATAAGGAACGACCTGTGGCTGCCCGGACGATCGTGGCATTCATCGACGAACTTGCAGCCATGCGCCGCCAGGAGGCGGTTGACGATTTCATGACCTTTATCGTGCAGGCACAGGTCGAGGGCCGCCGGCTGACGGACACCCAAGTCCGCGGCATCGGCGTGCTTGTCTTCGTCGCTGGGCTCGACACGGTCGCAGCAGCTATAGGCTTTGACTTGGCGTACCTCGCGCGCAACCTCAAAGATCAGCAATTGCTGCGGAGCGAACCGGACCGCATCCCGCTCGCAACCGAAGAATTGCTGCGGGCCTATCCGCCCATTCAGTTGATCCGCGTGGCTACGAAAGATATCGACTTCGAAGGCGCGCCGATCCGGAAGGGGGACTATGTTTCCTGCGCCACGATGATTGCCAATCGTGACCCGGCGGAATTCGAATGCCCCAACACGATCGATTTGGAGCGGGAGGACAACCGCCACGCCGCGTTTGGCTATGGTCCCCACCGTTGCCTTGGCTCACACCTTGCCCGGCGGGAGATTGTCATTGGGCTGGAGGAGTGGCTGGCGCGCATCCCGGCTTTCATGATCAAGCAGGGTACGGCACCGATAACCTCTGGCGGCCATGTGTTCGGGATCGAAAATTTGATCCTGGACTGGTCTTAGGCCCGCCCCGAGCCGGGGCACAGACAATGGAGGCAGCGCCATGCGCATCATCGTCCAAAAGGCCAAATGCCAGGGTCACGCGCGATGCGCGGCGCAAGCGCCGGACATCTTCAAGCTTGATGACGAGGGCTACATCCTGCCTGGTGACATTGAAGTTGCGGAAGGGGAGGAACTGCCTGCATCGCGGGGCGCGCGATCCTGTCCTGAACGTGCGCTGGAACTCACCCGCTGCGCGCTTTGAGGACTCATTCAACCGAGAGTCTGGCGGGCTTGAACCATGTGGCCGCACTCAGCACGCGACCTCTGTCCCGCACGGTTCACGTCCAACTCTGCAGGGGCATTTCCGGCGCCAGTGTTTCCCGTGAGGCGCAAACGGCAGGGCAGGGGTTCGCGAACACCTCTTCCAATCACAGAATTTGCGTCAGAGCCGATGGACCAGACGAGAATTGCCGAACTACTCGACGCGAGGCGACCCGGAGTGCCATACCGAAGAACTGCCCGACCCATGTTGCGGCAGGCCGGGTCTCTGCATGATTTGATAGGACAAACCAGGAGAACGCACCATATTTGCCCAACATTATGCCCGGCTCAGCACCGGCCAATGGCCGCACATCGAGCTGGAGAGGAGGTTCGACCAGCATGTGCTTGCCTGTGTGCTTTCACGTGCGCTCGAGGAGATCGAGGCCGGCGAGGTGACGGCGACGGAGGCAACCGGACTTTCGCGCGCCGAGCTGCGCGATGTCCTGGTCCGCTGTTTCCCTGCTTTTCCTATCAACGCGTTTGCCTTGAAAGAGGTGAGCGAGCCCGAGCCCGACCTGGAGGAAGAATTTCTGCGCGGACTGCTGCTGGCGCACGCCCGGCCGGGCGACCCGGCGAGCGCCCGCTTCGCCAAGATCATCGCCCGGCGTGCCATGCGCAATGACCATCTCTGGCAGGACCTTGGCCTTTTTAATCGGACCGAGCTCGGCCGCCTGCTCGCCTCGCATTTTCCGACGCTGGCGGCCGGCAACACCCAAAACATGAAATGGAAGAAATACTTTTACCGCAAGCTCTGCGAGGCCGAAGGTTTTTCGCTGTGCAGCGCGCCCAGTTGCCGGGAATGCAATGACTTCGAAAACTGCTTCGGCCCGGAGGAAGGCGAAAGCCGCCTCACACGGATCAAGAACGGCATCGCCTCGGATTGAGAGCCGCTTTCGTCAGTCGTAGAGCCCCAGCGCTCGCGCCGCGCCATATGTCTCTTGTCGAATGTCGACGGACGCCTTCGAGGGGGCGCCCTATGGCGACACGACATCTGCATCGATGTCCCGCGCCTCCGCCAATGCCCCGGCTGCGACACGTCGTATAACCGAGGCTGCCCGCAAGGCAGAGGCCGCGCATCGCATAGCGCAACCATGACGGGAGGGGCGGACTCGATACTTGCCGCATGCGTTTAGGCGCACCGCGCGTGCCCCAAAGCGCACATTTTTCCAATTGAAAATATGGGGGTCTATCGTGCTAAAGGGATAAGAATGCGGTGTGTAGGCGCGAGGAGCTGTCGATGAATGAACTTCTGGGTCTGTCCATCGATCTGCAAATCGTACTTGTAGCCGGATACCTTGGCTATCGTGTCTCGATAATTGGCCGCGGCATTGTAGATCGAACAGAGGACTTTGTCTTTAAAGTCCTAACCTACGGGCTGATCGGCAAATTAATTGCCCACAGGGTTATAGATTCCTCCTTGCTTGTAAATAAGGCGCAGCCGGAAGCAATTTTACTACAGACCGGAGCCGCAACGGTCGTGTTTTCAGTCATGGCTGCATCACTTTGGCGGCGCGCATTCTCAGGCTGGTTCTCTTGGGCGATGAAAAAGCTCACCATCTATCAGGACGACCATGAAGCCTCAGTATGGTCTTCTATTGTTAATTGCCGATCTATCTGGGACTATGTTCAGGTCCACCTTGCAAGTGGCAAGATAATCGAAAGCCATTTCTCACAGGTTGATGAAGCCATACCAATGCGCGGCATTACTTTGAATGAGGATGGCTTAGCCATGTATGTTACGGCCATCTATCGTCCCGATGGCTCACAAGATAAGTTTGCGCCGCAAAACGACGGTGGCTTTGCGGCGCTAACTTATATTCCTCGTGATCAGATCACGCAGATGGATATATCGTGGAAAGCCTCAGGCTAAGTTCTAGGCTTGCCGGATTGGCCACCACCGCCGGACCCGGTGGTAGCTGGCCTAGCAGAGCTTTGATTGTTACCGCTCTTGGGCGAAACTGTCGGCGTGGAACTCTTCTGGAGATTGCCGCCGCCGCCACTTTTCTTGCTGGTCATGATCTGTTCCTAATTTTAAAGGAATACGGCGGGCCGAAGCCCGCCGCTGTGGTGATTTCACTTGTCTTTCTTCGTGTCACCGTAACCAGGCTTGGGTACGCGTTCTACCGTGGTTTCGCGAGGATTCTGCTTCGCTTCTTCCACGGTGATAAAGCGGCCAGACTCAGAGTCGCGGCCGACATCAAAGGTCTTACGTCCAGACATGGGAGGATGTCCTTCTGGTGGCTTGCCAATGAAGCCTCGGGGCGCTAGCTACCGACCTGCTACGGAGCGGACTCGCGGTCTTGTTCGTCCACTCGGCGCCACAATACCGCGAGTACGCTTGAGACAGAGGCAGGCACCGAATGGGTGCCTGCCTCTTTTTTATGCAGAACTTGATTAGCAAGTAAACAGATAGTCTCTGTTTCTTCACAACAAAGTCGTGAAGCAAATAAGTCAGCACTGCTGCCGTATTTTTTGTGCGCCGTCCCACGGCGGCCTTTTCATTAGGAAACACAACGACCAACTTTGACGCGGCCGAACGCCGCGCGAAGCACAAGCTTGCCTCTGCATCCCAAGCACACCCGGGGGTGAGATCAGCTTCGGGCCGTGATCGGCCGCCTATTCATCGTCTTCTGTGTTTTCCTCGTCGTCGCTGTCTGTTTTTTGGCTTCGGCGCAGTAATCACTGCGGGAGAGGTTATAAACTCTAATGAGGCCCATCGTCGAAACGCCGAAGGATTGACTGCAGGCATTGAAAATACCATAGGCTTCCTTAAGAGCATCGACGGGTGAATTCATATCATCGCATTGCTCGATAGCATCGTTGCCGGTCATAGCATTGAAGTTGTAATTGCTCGCGAGGTTTTGAAGGGCCATAGCCCTGCTGTAATCGGACTGGCGGTCCAAGGCACTGGCAATCCGCAGGCGCCGCCCAGATCGTCGATGCGACGACAATCGTGCAGCACCTCAACATCCCGCGTCCGCCTTACAGTCTGAATAATCGAGGGAGACAAGCCCGTTGCAATCGACAACAAGATTGAATTTGCAGTTGTCCAATCCCTGTTGGCGCTCTGTCCTGCAGGCGGACAATTTTGCTTTATTGCAGTTAGGGTTGTCCTGAGGCTTCGGCCGTTCGCTGCCGCCGCCTCCACCGCTGCCGGGACTTGCACGGACCGCTGCGGTGCCATCGGCAAAAGCCGCATTGCTCAATCCGAGACAAATGATCAGAAAGAAGATCCCAAGCTCCATAGCTAAGACCCCTGTCAACATACTCGAAAGTATCATACGGGCTTACATTATGAAGGGCGCATAAGGTTCAGCTTCCGGCCTTCCTCCAACCGGCCGCACGCGCTTCGGCCTCGCTACAGAACCAACTTCCCCGAATTCCGGCCCGGATGATCGTCTGTGAATAATATTTCTGGCCGGGCACGTGATAGATATGCTCGCCCGTGTCGATGCTGACATTGCCCTTGATGTCGCAACTGCCGGTTCTTCCGCTCATGGGCGCCTTAGGTCGAGGCGCCATCTATCCTACCCGCAGGCGCGAGACTGGCACCAACTCCAAGCTCGTCTGAGTTGAAGGCGAGGAAAGCCGCCAAGAGCACCACCACCATCGCGAAGATGTATTCAGGTCGCCAGCGTCGCCGCCGCTTCCTTGCGTTCTTGCGCCAACGGTCAGCCTGGTCGGCCCCTATATGATGCTGGACTTTGCCCACGCCCCTCGTTCTAATGGCCTTTGCAAGTTGCTAAGTGCAGAAGTGTCCCGCGGAAGTCGGGGAGCTCCTGACCATCCGCCGGGCCCCTACTACTTGCGTCGTTTCTTTGCTGCGCTTGAGATCTGGGCACTTGCGTAAAAACACGGCAGTTATCAGTGTTGTCCCAGTCGCAGTGGAAGTTTTCTATCCCGGACATCTCGTGTGCTTACGCACGCGTCGTAATTAAGATTGCATTTTTGGCAGAACCGGCAGCCGCCAGCAAGGGTTCCATAGCGCTGGCAGCGCTCATCGTCGCCAAATGGAAACCGGTGCCGGCGAGGTTCGCGTGTCTGGCGGCGAAGGTCGCCGTGGCTCGGAGGTGAAGCCGGCGAGGCGCTTGCGCTGGTCCATGCGTAATCATGCGGAGGATCGCGCCGCGCCGTGCATGCGATTGCATCTCTCGTCCCGCTGCGCTGCTGAGGCCTCTCTGTCAGGCGGTCTAGGTCTCGCGCTTCGGGCCGAGCAGGAACACTGTCAGGGCGGCGAGGAACGTGGCAACAGCACTGTAGGCAATGGCACTGGTAATCCCGGCATTGTCCACCAATAGTCCGCCGAAAATCGCGCCGGCTGCGATTGCCACTTGGAACGCTACGACCATCAGCACACCGGCGCTTTCGGCCTGCTCGGGAACGGCGCGCCGCACCATCCACGTCTGCAATCCCACTGGCACCGCGCCGAAGGCAAAGCCCCACGCGGCAACCGCAATCGCCGAGCCCGAGGCCGATGCTCCCGCCGTCAGCAGCGAAACAGCGGCTATCGCTATGAGCAGCGGGGCAAGGGCCGCGACTGCCTTGAGACTGTACTCGGCCAGAAGCCCGCCGGCCAAATTGCCGAAGAATCCGCCGATGCCAAAAGCAAGCAACACAAGCGAGATCGTGTCGACATCCAGCGCGGGAACCTTCTCGAGGAAGGCGCGGATATAGGTGATTCCGGCGAAGTGGCCGGAAGCGACCAGCAGGACGACCAAAAGCGCGACCTTGACCATCGGAATCTTGGCCACATCCAGCAGGCTGCGCAAGCTAGCCACTCCGACCGGAGGCAGCCTCGGAATGGTTATGAGTTGCACCAGCAGTGTAGCGGCGCCGAAGGCTGCGGCGAGCATGAAGGCGCTTCGCCATCCCCAAATATCGCCGACATAAGCGCCGATTGGAGCTGCGCAAACGGTAGCGACGGAAACGCCGGTGAGGATGATCGACATCGCGCGCGGCAGGAGGTGGCTTGGAACGAGCCGCATCGCCAGTGATGCCGACATCGACCAAAAGCCTCCGAGCGCTATGCCGAGCACGACGCGTGCAGTCAGGAGAACCGCCAGCGACCACGCGCCGGCCGCCAGAACGTCCGACAGGATCAGCAGCAGCGTCATCGCCCACATGACGATCCTGCGGTCCAGGCGCTTTGTGATGATGGCCACCGTCGGCGCCGAGATCGCCCCGACGATAGCGGTCGCCGTCATCGCCTGTCCAGCCGCACCCTCGGTGACACCGAGATCATGCGCGAGGGGCGTGAGCAGGCTGACAGGCAGAAACTCTGCCGTCACCAACCCGAAGGTGCCCAAGGAAAGCGAAATGACCGCACCCCATGCGGGACCAGACGGTTGGTCGGGCTTTTCTGGGTCGTGCAGAACAGCGTCCATGACGCCTGCCGCGGATCGGGTCATGAACGAAGTCTCCACTTTGGATGCACTGCAACATGAGGTTGGCTGCCTTGACCCACATTAAAGACACAAGCGCATTTCGCGGCGGCGTTGCACGGAGGAGGGGATGTTCATTGCTTCGCGATATTTTGTGACGGTGCGGCGCGCAACATCGATGCCGGTTTCCTTCAGCCGGACAGCGATGTCATCGTCGGAAAGCACGTCGCCGGGAGATTCTGCGGCAATTATCGCTTTGATCCGATGGCGGACAGCTTCGGCGGAGTGCGCATCGCCGCCTTGGCAGGACGCGATCGCGACGGTGAAAAAATACTTGAGTTCGAAGACTCCGCGCGGAGTAAGCATGTACTTGTTCGAGGTCACCCGGCTTACCGTCGACTCGTGCACGCCGATCGCGTCAGCGACGGTTCTGAGATTGAGAGGTCGCAGGTGGGCGACGCCATGTTCCAAAAAGGCATCCTGCTGGCGCACGATTTCAGCCGCAACCTTAACAATCGTCTTGGCGCGCTGATCGAGGCTGCGGATTAGCCAGTTCGCGTTTTGCAAGCATTCGTTGAGAAATGCTTGATCTTTCGAATTTTGGACAGTTTGACGCGACACTTCGGCATAGTAGGTTTGGTTGATCAGCAGCTTGGGGAGTGTGGCCGGATCAAGTTCGATCTGCCACCCGCCTTCCGGCGAGGGCGTGACCCAGACGTCGGGTATGATTGATTCAGACGCACCGGATTGGAATCGGTTTCCAGGCTTGGGATCGAGCGCCCGAATCTCATGCATCATGTCGAGAAGGTCGTCTTCATCGACGCCGCAATGCTGCTTCAGTGCCTGAAAATCGCGTCGCGCAAGCATTTCAAGATTGGCAACCAAAGCTGCCATTGCCGGGTCGAACCGGTCTCGCTGGCGCAACTGGATTTCAAGGCATTCTCCGAGAGTTCGGGCAAAAATTCCCGGTGGATCAAAGTGCTGCAAGGTTCCGAGAACCCGTTCCACATCAGCCTCCCGGACATTCAGGCTCTCGGCCAGCTCCAAAAGGTTTGCCCGAAGATAGCCAGTGTCTTCCAGATCGGCGGCAAGCTGGCCAGCGATCAGCCGCTCCTGTGGTGTGAACGCAGTGAGGGCGATCTGACGAGCGACATGGTCGTGCAATGTCTCGGCGAGGCTGGCAAACTCGTCGAGGGAAGGGCCATTACCCGGCGGGTTGTTGGTCGTGTTGCGAAGTGATTTCCATTGCCCGAGCCGTTCAGGCGAGCCGGCCCCGGTCGGTCCGTCAACGGCGTTTGCGCGTGGGCCGACACGCTGATCCGCTCCCGAAATCGAAACATCGCCAAAAGGCCCGCCATCGTTTGACGCAGATTCCAAGAGCGGGTTCTTCTCGATTTCCCGCTCCACGAACTGATGCAGTTCAGTATGCGCCAGTTGCAGCAAGCGAATCGACTCAATGAGTTGAGGCGATGCGACCATGGATTGCTTCTGGCGCTGAAGCAGGCTTGCTGAGGATTGCATGGTGAGCGCGATAATCCTGTCGAGGGAGCCTCTTGGGGCGGGCAATGGCACCAGTGAGACGTTTTCTAGGTCATGCGGCGGCTTTCAGCGTTTCGAGAACGTTTTGCGGAGATGAGACGCCATAGGGGTCGGCCTCGCAGTTGTCGGAGAAACCTTCCTCCTCGAACCACTGCTCCACCACGCCATTGTTGATCAGGGCGGCGTAGCGCCAGGAGCGCATCCCGAAGCCGAGATTGTCCTTTGCGACCAGCATGCCCATCTTGCGTGTGAACTCGCCTGAGCCATCGGGGATGAGCTCGACCTTCTGCAGGCCCAAGGACTTCCCCCACGCATTCATGACGAAGGCATCGTTGACGGAGACGCAGTAAATCGCGTCAATTCCCTCCTTCTCAAACTCATCATAGAGCTCTTCGAAATTGGGCAGTTGGTAGGTCGAGCAGGTCGGAGTGAAGGCGCCAGGCAGCGAGAACAGGATGACGCGCTTGCCGGCAAAGTAGTCGTCAGATGTCTTTTCTTCCCAGCGATATGGATTTGGGCCCTGGACTGACTCATCGCGAACACGCGTGAGAAAGGTGACGAAGGGAACCTTCTTTTGAACGGTCATCAACTTGCTCCTCAGGAAAAAACTGGCGCGCCGGATTCTGGCAGAGGCTGGCGCAATACCGAGCAAAGGCTCGTATGCCGGGCATGAAATGAGGCCCTCGCGGCTCGCACCCTCCTTTTTCCATCCCGATGTAGGGGAACGTCTTGGCTGCTGGTCTTCGTCACCCGAACGCCATCGAACTGAGCAAGTGGAGGCTGTCGAGCCGCTGGGGCAATCTTTCCACGGCTATGGCGCCGGAAGCGGCATCCATCGCTCGCGCTCGTGCCCGGGACAAAGTGATAGCGGGCCCGAAGTAGCCAATATCGAACGCGTGTGGAGGCCTCAAATGTGACTTCACGCAAGAGACCCGCGTTACTGAGCTGGTTCGGCGTATTGTCGAAGTTTGCCAGTGACACGACCTTGGCTTCGCTGGCTCTTTGATGGGGCTGTTGGGCACTCACATGCTGATCAGAACCGGTAGACGGCAATTGCGCGAGCGCCATGTGTTGGCGTGCCGCCATCGGACCAGCCGTGCGCAAAGCGGCTGCCGAGGAGGGACCTCCGAAGGAGATGATGTACCGATGTTCAGCGGGAACAGGCACCGTCTCCTCAGGCCACGGTCTAGAGCTTCGCGTGTCGGGCATGGCGCAAGTCGCTTTCATCGTGTTTTGATGGGCTCTGACCAGGAGCAGCAAGCGGCGTGCCATTTCAAATAGAGGTGCTGTTGGACCGCCCCCTTCTTCTCGGAGGCCGTGTCTTAGAAGATCGGGCGCGCGCTATACCGCCTCGTCACAGAGGCAACAACGATGCTGTATGGTGCGGATATTCGGTGCTTCAGCCCCGGCTGGGCAAAGAAGAACCGGAAGCCGAGCCGGTGCACTACCTGAGGCTGGCGGGCACTCCAGTCATTGCGTAGCGTGTGCCGCTAGCGTTCATGGGTGCGCAGGCACGGCTATCGCGAACACGAGCCTGTCGCAGCAACATGAGCGCGCGCTCTTGGGCAAGCGCCCGGCGCCGTGAGGATCGAATTCCCCAATCGTGTCTGTTTGCCGCCCTCTTATGTTCGAAACTGGACCAGAATGTCGCAAGCCCGACCTAAAGGTCGCCCGAGGCGTTCTGTCCGACACTGTTCCGTCGCCTTTGTTGGCCCGCGACACCGGCTTATTTCGCCTGGCTCTTCTCTGGCCTCAGGCCAAGCCGCTGAGAAGCTGCCACAATTTTTTTCTGCTGCGGCCAAATTGGCACGAGATTTGAAGCACCTTCGTTGCGGGCCGGGAGCCGCCGACCGACTTTCATTTCGTGGATGACACGAATGGAACGAAGAAAGAAAAGCAAAATGTCAAATCCGCCTCGGATAGCGTCTATGGGCAGGGGGGTCCTCGGCGAAACCGCCCTTACCCAACAGCGCGCCGCCCTTGTCGACCCTTGCGCAGGAAATCTCGGCCAGCGGCGGCTCAAAGGCCCACCACACCGACCTTATCCTGAAATCGATGGTGCAGGATAAAGTTCTGCATCTCGCCGCGCGGTGTGCCTAGACAGTACACGTTGGCCGATCTTGATAATCAGGCCGGCCTTCGGAGGACGTCATCTGTATGCCTCAGGTCATTCGCTGCCGCAGCGCCCGCCGGTCACCTTCCGCCCTCCATCGCTATAGAGTGAAGTGCCAGCATGCCCGAACAACCTTTGCCGACGCTGCCGATGTGGCGCGTCGATCACATCGAGCCCTCGCCCGAGATGTTGGCGCAACGCGCCAACGGTCCGATCCACCGCGTGCGCTTCCCGTCCGGGCACGAAGGCTGGTGGGTGACAGGCTACGATGAAGCCAAGGCGGTGCTGTCCGACGCGGCGTTCCGGCCCTCGGGAATGCCGCCGGCGACATTCACCCCGGATTCGGTGATTCTCGGATCGCCGGGGTGGTTGGTCTCGCACGAGGGGGGCGAGCATGCCCGGTTACGCACGATCGTGGCGCCGGCCTTCAGCAACCGCAGGGTGAAGCTGCTCGCGCAGCAAGTCGAGGTGATCGCCGCGCAGTTGTTCGAGACACTGGCGGCCCAGCCCCAGCCCGCCGACCTGCGGCGCCACCTCTCCTTTCCACTTCCGGCCATGGTCATCAGCGCGCTGATGGGCGTGCTCTACGAGGATCACGCCTTTTTCGCCGGGCTGTCCGACGAGGTGATGACGCACCAGCATGAAAGCGGCCCGCGCAGCGCGTCGCGCTTGGCCTGGGAAGAACTGCGCGCCTACATTCGCGGCAAGATGCGGGACAAGCGCCAGGATCTTGGCGACAACCTGCTGACGGATCTGCTCGCGGCGGTCGACCAGGGCAAGGCGACCGAGGAAGAGGCGATCGGCCTGGCGACGGGCATGCTGGTGGCGGGGCACGAGAGCACCGTCGCGCAGATCGAATTCGGCCTGCTGGCCATGTTCCGCCATCCGCAACAGCGCGAACGCCTGGTCGGCGATCCATCCCTGGTGGACAAGGCGGTGGAGGAAATCCTGCGCATGTACCCGCCGGGCGCCGGCTGGGACGGCATCATGCGCTATCCGAGGACCGACGTGACCATCGCGGGCGTGCATGTTCCCGCGGAGAGCAAGGTGCTGGTCGGCCTGCCGGCGACGTCGTTCGATCCGCGCCATTTCGACGACCCGGAAATCTTCGACATCGGACGCGACGAAAACCCGCACCTGGCGTTCTCCTACGGGCCGCACAACTGCATCGGCTTGGCGCTGGCCAGGCTGGAACTCAAGGCGGTGTTCGGTTCGATCTTCCAGCGCTTTCCCGCGCTGCGCCTGGCCGTGGCGCCCGAAGAATTGAAGTTGCGCAAGGAGATCATCACTGGCGGGTTCGAGGAGTTCCCGGTGCTCTGGTGATGCGCGGACGCCACCAGGAACGCGATGTTCTCGAATTGCCGGCGCGCCTGCCGCGCGCCGATCAGATCAGCCAGCCAACAGGTGACCAAGATGGACGTGCAAGAAACCACGGCAGCATGCCGGGACGCCTTCGCCGAACTGGCGTCGCCAGCGTGCATTCAGGACCCGTACCCATTCATGCGGTGGTTGCGCGAGCACAATCCGGTACATCGCGCGGCGTCGGGCCTCTTTCTGTTGAGCCGCCACGCTGACATCTACTGGGTGCTCAAGGCCACGGGCGATGCTTTTCGGGGGCCGGCGCCAGGCGAACTGGCGCGCTATTTCCCGCGTGCGGCGACCAGCCTGTCGCTAAGTTTGCTGGCGTCCACTTTAGCGATGAAGGAACCTCCAACGCATACGCGTCTGCGCCGGCTGATCTCGCGCGATTTCACCATCGGCCAGATCGACAAGCTAAGGCCGACCATCGCTCGCATTGTCGCAGCGCGCCTGGACGGCATGGCGCCCGCACTGGAGCGCGGGGAGGCAGTGGACCTGCATCAGGAATTCGCGCTGGCCTTGCCCATGCTTGTTTTCGGCGAACTGTTCGGCATGCCCCCGGACGACATTCTCGGGCTCGTCACCGGCATCAACGCCATTCTGGAAGGCCTGAGCCCGCACGCCAGCGATCCCCAACTCGCTGCGGGGGACGCTGCCAGCGCCAGGGTGCAGGCCTACTTCGGCGACCTCATACAGCGCAAGCGCACCGATTCCCGCCACGACATCGTGTCAATGCTGGTCGGCGCACACGACGACGGTGCCGAGATGCTGTCGGATGCGGAATTGATCAGCATGCTCTGGGGCATGCTGCTGGGCGGCTTCGCCACCACTGCCGCGGCCATCGGCCATGCGGTCCTGGCGATGCTGGCGTATCCCGAACAGCGGCACTGGCTGAAGGGAGATGCCGTGGGGGTGAAGGCTTTCGTCGAAGAAGCCCTGCGCTACGACGCGCCCGCCATGTTCAGCTCCATTCCGCGTATCGCCCAGCGCGACATCGAACTGGGCGGCGTGGTGATCCCGAAGAACGCGGACGTGCGCGTGCTGATCGCGGCCGGCAATCGCGACCCGGACGCCTTCGCCGATCCCGATCGCTTCGATCCCGTGCGGTTCTACGGCACCAGTCCTGGCATGTCGACCGACGGGAAGATCATGCTGACCTTCGGCCACGGCATCCACTTCTGCCTTGGTGCGCAACTGGCCCGGGTGCAGTTGGCCGAAAGCCTGCCGCGGATCCAGGCGCGCTTCCCCACGCTGGCATTGGCCGAGCAGCCGACCCGGGAGCCCTCCGCGTTCCTTAGGACGTTCCGCGCGCTGCCGGTGCGGCTGCATGGGCAGGAGGGCTGAGATGCGCGTCCTGGTCGATCAGGATCTGTGCGGAACTACCGGGCAGTGCGTGCTGACGCTGCCGGGCACCTTTCGCCAGCGCGAACCGGACGGCGTGGCCGAAGTGTGCGTGGCGACGGTCCCGCAGGCGCTGCACGCCGCCGTGCGGCTTGCGGCCAACCAGTGCCCGGTCGGCGCCATTCGGGTCATCGAAAGCGACGCTGGCCATGACGAGCGCGCCGGCGCCGACCCTGCGCCCTCTCCGGCGGATGCCGAGCGGCATGCCGCGAAAGACCAATGCAATTCAGGAGACACGATGGGACGGTTTGAAGGCAAGGTGGCCGTGGTGACCGGCGCCGGCGCCGGCATCGGCAAGGCATGCGCTCTCGCCATCGCGCGCGGGGGCGGCAGAGTGGTGGTGGCCGACATTGATGGCTCGGCGGCCATCGCCTGCACCGCGCAGATCGCGGCCGAAGCAGGCCACGCGCTGCCCTTAGCCATGGATATCGCCGATGAGCAGGCGGTGGCAGCGCTGTTCGAGACGGCGGAGCGACACTTCGGGGGGGTCGACCTGCTGGTGAACAATGCGAGCGCCATGCATCTGACCCCGCGCGACCGCGCGATCCTCGACCTGGACCTGGCAGTCTGGGACCAGACCATGGCGACCAATCTGCGCGGCACGCTGCTCTGCTGCCGGCAGGCCATCCCACGGATGATCGCCCGCGGCGGTGGCGCGATCGTCAACATGTCGTCGTGCCAGGGGCTCAGCGGTGACACGGCGCAGACGTCCTACGCCGCGTCGAAGGCGGCGATGAACATGCTCTCGGCTTCGCTCGCCACCCAATACGGTCATGCGCAGATCCGCTGCAACGCCGTTGCGCCGGGTCTCGTCATGACCGAGCGTCTCCTCGCCAAGCTGGATGAGCGCATGCAACGGCATCTGCGCCGTCACCAGCTCCTGCAGCGCGTCGGCCGCCCCGAGGACGTGGCCGCGCTGGTGGCGTTCCTGCTCTCCGACGATGCTGCGTTCATCACCGGTCAGGTCGTGTGCATCGATGGCGGCATGCTGGCGCATGTGCCGACATACGCCGACGGTGGCAACAGCTGCGCCGCGCGCCCTGCCGGCCACACCGAATCGGCGGCGGCGGCGCGCTGCTGATGGACATGCTGCTCAACCCGCTCAACCGTCGGCACCGGCTGCGATGCGACATCCCGGTCATGCCTGGCGCTTTCCCCCTGGTCGGGCATCTTCCCGCCATTGTCTGCGACCTGCCGCGCCTGCTGCAGCGCGCAGAACGGACGCTGGGCAGCCACTTCTGGCTGGATTTCGGCCCTGCCGGACACCTGATGACCTGCGTGCATCCGGATACGTTCGCACTGCTCCGGCACAAGGACGTGTCCTCGGCGCTGATCGAAGAGATCGCGCCCGAATTGCTTGGCGGAACGTTGGTTGCCCAGGACGGCGGCGCGCACCGGCAGGCGCGCGATGCGATTAAGGCGGCGTTCCTGCCCAAGGGGCTGACCCAGGCCGGCATCGGCGACCTGTTCGCGCCCGTCATCTGGGCGCGGGTGCAGGCGTGGCGCGACCGCGGCGACATAACCATCCTGCGCGAAACCGGCGACCTGATGCTCAAGCTCATCTTCAGCCTCATGGGAATCCCCGCGCAGGACCTGCCGGGATGGCATCGCAAATACCGGCAACTGCTGCAGTTGATCGTCGCGCCCCCGGTCGACCTGCCCGGACTGCCCTTGCGGCGAGGCCGCGCCGCCCGCGACTGGATCGACGCGCAGTTGCGCCAGTTCGTCCGCGACGCGCGCGCGCATGCCGCGCGCACCGGGTTGATCAACGACATGGTGAGCGCCTTCGACCGCAGCGACGATGCGCTTTCCGATGACGTCCTGGTCGCCAATATCCGCTTGCTGCTGCTTGCCGGTCACGACACCACTGCCTCGACGATGGCCTGGATAGTGATCGAGCTGGCGCGGCAGCCTGTGCTGTGGGACGCCCTGGTCGAGGAGGCGCAACGCGTGGGCGCGGTGCCGACCCGGCACGCGGACCTGGCGCAGTGTCCGGTCGCCGAGGCGCTGTTCCGCGAGACGCTGCGCCTGCATCCGGCGACCACGCTCCTGCCGCGTCGCGTCCTGCAGGAATTGCAACTCGGCCAACGGCGCATTCCCGCGGGCACCCATCTGTGCATCCCGCTGCTGCATTTCTCGACCTCGGCGCTGCTGCACGAGGCGCCTGATCAGTTCCGCCTGGCGCGGTGGCTGCAACGCACGGAGCCGATCCGGCCGGTGGACATGCTGCAGTTCGGTACCGGCCCACACGTCTGCATCGGCTACCACCTGGTATGGCTGGAAATGGTGCAGTTCTGCATCGCCTTGGCGCTGACCATGCACAAGGCCGGGGTGCGGCCGCGGTTGCTGAGCGGCGTCGATAAAGGCCGGCGCTATTACCCGACCGCACATCCGTCCGTGACAATCCGCATAGGCTTCTCATGAGCTGGCATCGCATGCCCCGTGTGGCGAGGCAGCGGCGCCGGCGAGGCGCGGCATTGCTGCACTCGGCGCACGCGCTCGGTGCGACGCCGGCAACACCGCGGCGGCTTGGCGCTCGCCGTGGCCATCTCGTGTCAGGTACAAGGACATGAAGAACATGCAGACCGGTTCCACGCTACACGACGACCGAACTGGCGTTTCCGCCCTCGGCGGATTGGGTGCGCAGGCGCGCGGCGCATCCGGCAGGCTGCTGCCGGAGATCTGGATGCAGGACGGCGCAAAGCGGGTCGAACAGGCGCTGGCGCGTCTTCTCTGCGCCGAAGACGACGGTGAGACAGAGCTGATGGCGGCGATGCGCTACGCCACCTTGCATGGCGGGAAGCGCACCCGCGCCTTGCTCTGTCTGGCTGCCGGCGCACTGGCCGACACGCCGGCGCACATGCTCGACGACGTTGGCGCCGCCATCGAGATGATGCACGCCTGTACCCTGGTCCACGACGACCTGCCCGCGATGGACGACGACGTGCTTCGCCGCGGCCTTCCGACGGTGCACGTCAAATTCGGCGAAGCCACTGCGATCCTGGTCGGCGATGCGCTGCAGGCGCACGCCTTCCTGACCCTGGCGAGCCTGGATGCGCCGGGCGACAACCGAATCGCGCTCGTGCGCGAACTGGCGCAGGCGGTGTCCGCCGAGGGTGCCGCAGGCGGGCAGGCCATGGATCTGTCGCTGATCGGAAAGCACGCCGAGCTGGACAGGATCGTGGCGATGCACCGGAAGAAGAGCGGAGCGCTAGTGCGCGCGTCCGTTCGCATGGGCGCGCTATACTCCATCGCGGAGGATGCCGCGCACGATGCGCTGTACTGTGCGCTCGATCGCTACACCGCCTGTTTCGGCCTGGCGTTGCAGGTAATCGACGACATTCTCGACGCGACAGCGGATACCGCGACGCTGGGCAAGACCCCCGGTAAGGACGCGGCGGCGCAGAAGCCGACCTGCGCGTCGATCATGGGGCTGCAGGCAGCGCGCCAGTTCGCGCTGGATTTGTTGCGCGACGCCGGGGAGGCCATCGTCCCGCTGGGGCCGCATGCGGAACGGTTGGCGCAGATGCTGCAGCGGGCCAACGTGTATCTGTCCGCGCCATACGCATGAGCGCGCCCGTCCGCATGGACTCGCCCCTGTGCTGCTGCGATCGGCCGGCGGGCGGTGCATGCTGCACTGTGTCCGAACCGGCGGCGACGTGCGCGGCGTCTGCTCGATCCTGGTTCTCGTTAGCCCTCTGCAGAAGGAACATCCCGCGTGAACGCGCTGTCCGAACAGATCCTTTCCGAATTGCGCCACCTGCTGAGCGAGATGAGCGACGGCGGCAGCGTCGGTCCGTCCGTCTACGACACGGCGCGAGCTCTGCAGTTCCACGGCAACGTCACCGGTCGGCAGGACGCATACGCGTGGCTCATCGCGCAGCAACAGGCCGATGGCGGATGGGGAAGTGCGGACTTCCCGCTGTTCCGCCATGCGCCCACGTGGGCGGCGTTGCTGGCATTGCAGCGTGCCGATCCTCTTCCCGGCGCTGCCGACGCAGTCCAGGCTGCAACCCGGTTCCTCGAGCGCCAGCCCGATCCCTACGCGCATGCGGTGCCGGAAGACGCGCCGATCGGCGCGGAGCTGATCCTGCCGCAGTTGTGCGGCGAGGCCGCATCCTTGCTGGGCGGCGTGGCGTTTCCGCGCCACCCGGCGCTGTTGCCGTTGCGGCAAGCGTGCCTGGTCAAGCTGGGGGCGGTGGCGACGTTGCCGAGCGGCCATCCGTTGCTGCACTCCTGGGAAGCCTGGGGGACGTCGCCGACCACCGCATGCCCGGATGACGACGGCAGCATCGGCATCAGTCCGGCGGCCACCGCCGCGTGGCGTGCGCACGCCGTGACACAGGGGAGCACGCCGCAGGTCGGGCGCGCCAACGCGTATTTGGAGGCGGCATCGCGGGCGACGCGCAGCGGCATCGAAGGTGTCTTTCCCAACGTCTGGCCGATCAATGTATTCGAGCCATGCTGGTCGCTGTACACCCTGCATCTGGCCGGTCTGTTCGCGCATCCCGCGCTCGCCGAGGAGGTGCAAGTGATCGTCGCGCAGCTCGATGCCCGCCTCGGCGTGCGCGGTCTGGGCCCGGCCTTGCACTTCGCGGCCGATGCGGACGATACCGCCGTTGCGATGTGCGTCCTGCGCCTTGCAGGCCGCGACCCGGCGGTCGATGCGTTGCGCCATTTCGAAATCGGCGAGCTGTTCGTCACCTTCCCCGGCGAGCGCAATGCCTCGGTGTCGACCAACATCCATGCCCTGCATGCGTTGCGGATGTTGGGAAAGCCGGCCGCCGGCACCAGCGCCTACGTCGAGGCCAATCGCAACCCGCACGGTATATGGGACAACGAGAAATGGCACGTTTCGTGGCTGTATCCCACCGCCCATGCGGTCGCTGCGCTGGCGCAAGGCAAGCCCCAGTGGCGCGACGAGCGCGCGCTGGCGGCGCTCATGCAGGCGCAGCGCGACGACGGCGGCTGGGGCGCCGGTCGCGCGTCCACATTCGAGGAAACCGCCTATGCGCTGTTCGCGTTGCACGTGATGGACGGGAGCGAAGAGCCGACAGGGCGCCGGCGCATCGCGCAGGCGGTGGCGCGTGCGCTGGAGTGGATGCTCGCCCGCCATGCCGCGCATGCATGGCCGCAGACGCCGCTGTGGATCGGCAAGGAACTGTATTGCCCCACCCGGGTGGTGCGCGTGGCGGAACTCGCCGGGTTGTGGCTGGCGCTTCGTTGGGGGCGGCGCGTCCTGGCCGAGGGAGCAGGAGCGGCGCCATGATCCAGACCGAACGCGCGCTCCAGCAGGTGCTGGAGTGGGGGCGTTCCCTGACCGGGTTCGCCAACGAGCATGCCGTGGAAGCGGTCAGGGGCGGCCAGTACATCCTGCAGCGCATTCACCCGAGCCTGCGCGACACCAGCGCCCGCACCGGCCGCGATCCGCAGGACGAAACGCTGATCGTGGCGTTCTATCGCGAACTGGCGTTGCTGTTCTGGCTCGACGATTGCAACGACCTTGGCCTGATCGCGCCGGAGCAGCTCGCCGCGGTGGAGCAGGCGCTGGGGCAGGGCGTGCCGTGCGCGCTCCCCGGATTCGAGGGCTGCGCTGTGCTGCGCGCTTCGCTGGCCGCGCTCGCCTACGACCGTCGCGACTATGCTCAGCTTCTCGACGATGACCGGTGCTACTGCGCGGCGCTGCGCGCCGGACACGCGCAGGCGGCAGGGGCGGAACGCTGGTCCTACGCCGAGTACCTGCACAACGGCATCGATTCGATCGCCTACACGAACGTGTTCTGTTGCCTGTCGTTGCTGTGGGGGCTGGACATGGCGACCTTGCGCGCGCGTCCGGGGTTTCGCCATGTCCTGCGGCTCATCTCCGCCATAGGGCGCTTGCAGAACGATCTGCATGGACGCGAAAAGGATAGGTCGGCCGGCGAGGCCGACAACGCGGCGATCCTGCTGCTGCAGCGCTATCCGGCTATGCCTGTGGTGGAGTTCCTCAACGACGAACTGGCCGGCCATACGCGCATGCTGCACCGGGTGATGGCGGAAGAGCGCTTTCCCGCGCCGTGGGGGCCGTTGATCAAGGCCATGGCGGCCATCCGCGCGCAGTACTACCAGACCTCGACCAGCCGCTACCGCAGCGACGCTGCGGGGGGAGGCCCGCGTGCGCCGGCCTGAACGCGCGGGAGGCGGCGGCGTGCGCGCGCTGCCGTCGGTGAGATCCGACGCAACGCCGTCGCCCGTTGCGACGGATGGAGCGAGCATGAGCGACACCAACCTGAGCCGGCGCAAGGACGACCACCTGGACATCGTGCTGGATAGGCGAACGGCGCCGGCCAAGGCCGCCGGCTGGGAGTACATCCGTTTCGAACACTGCGCATTGCCCGAGTTGGACCTGACGCAGATCGACCTGCACGCCTCGCTGCTGGGCAAGACCATGCGCGCGCCGCTGCTGATCAGCTCCATGACCGGCGGCATGCCACGCGCCGAGGCCATCAACCGGCATCTGAGCGAGGCAGCGCAAGCCTTGGGGATCGCCATGTGCGTCGGTTCGCAGCGCGTGAGCCTGCAATCCCGCAACTCCCAGGGGCTGACGCGCGCGCTGCGCCGCCTGGCCCCAGACATTCCCTTGCTGGCCAATATCGGCGCCGCGCAACTGCGCGAGGCCGATGGCCTGGACCTGGCGCGCCGGGCGGTGGATGCGCTTGAGGCCGATGGCCTCATCGTCCATCTCAATCCGCTGCAGGAAGCGGTACAGCCGCAGGGCGACCGCGACTGGCGCGGCGTCCTGACGCAGATCGCTCGCGCCGCGCGCAGCGTGGGCGTGCCGATCTTGGCCAAGGAAGTGGGGTCTGGCCTGTCCGCCTCGGTGGCCTGTGCGCTCGTCGAGGCGGGCGTGGCGGTGATCGATGTCGCCGGCGCCGGCGGCACCAGTTGGGCCGCGGTGGAGGGCGAGCGCGCCCGCGATGCCGCCGACCGTGCAGTGGCGATGGCGTTCGCCGATTGGGGGATTCCGACCCCGGCCAGCGTGCAGGCGGTACGTCGGGCGCTGCCAACGGTGAAGCTGATCGCGTCGGGCGGGATCCGCGACGGCGTCGACGTGGCCAAGGCCATCCGCCTGGGCGCGGACATCGCCGGGCAGGCGGCCGGCGTGCTGCGCGCGGCTACGGTATCCACCGAGGCGGTTGTCGCGCATTTCGAGATCGTCATCCGCCAGTTGGCCGTCGCCTGCTTCTGCACCGGCTCGGCTGATCTGGCGGCGTTGCGTCAGGCGCGCTTGTTGCCCTCGGCACATCTGCCCGCCGGTTGATGCCGGCATCGCCCGCACGTGGCGGCGGTGCCTAGAACTGGAGAAGCGAACAGGTGCATTACGACATCGTCATCATCGGTGGAGCCATCGTCGGCTCCTCGGTTACGTATTATCTGCGCGAGGAAGGGTTTTCGGGCTCGATTGCAGTTGTCGAGCGCGACCCGCAATTTTCCCATGCGGCGACAACGCTGTCCTGCGCCTCCATCCGCCAGCAGTTTTCGATCCCGGAAAACATCCGTCTGTCGCAATTCACGCTGAAACTGTTCCGGCGGCTCGGGGAAGAGTTTGGCGCGGACGCCGATATCGGCTTTCGCGAAGGCGGTTATCTCATCCTTGCCGGCGAAAACGGGCTGCCTATCCTGCGGGCCAACCACGAAGCGCAGATGGCCGAGGGCGCCGACATCCTGCTCGAGGATGCGGAGGCGCTCGTCCGCCGCTTTCCGTGGCTGTCGGTCGAGGGCATTTCCGCCGGCGCCTATGGCCGCAGCGGCGAAGGCTGGTTCGACGCGCATGCGATGCTGATGCTGTTCCGCAAGGCACTGCGGACGAAGAACGTCGACTTTATCACGGCGTCGGTGACGGGTATCGAGCGGCTAGGCGGCCGCGTCACTGGTGTATTTCTGGACAATGGCGAGCGGCTCGAGGCCGGCACCGTCGTCAACGCCGCCGGGCCGAATGCCGGCAAGGTGGCGGCAATGGCCGGGCTGGCGCTGCCGGGGAGCCGCGCAAGCGCAACGTCTTCGTCTTCGAGGCGCGCGAAAAATATGAGGACATGCCGCTGCTGGTCGACCCGAGCGGCATCTATGTCCGGCCGGAGGGCTCGGTCTACATCACCGGCGGCGCCGAGCCGGAAGAGGGCGAAGGACCGGCCGACCCCGCCGACTTCGACCCCGACTGGTCGCTGTTCGAAGAGGTGATCTGGCCGGTGCTGGCGACCCGCATTCCGGCCTTCGAGGCGATCAAGCCGACGCGCGCCTGGGTCGGCCATTACGACTACAATACGCTCGACCAGAACGCGGTGATCGGCCCGCACCCGGAGGTCGGCAATTTCCTCTTCGCCAACGGTTTTTCCGGCCACGGCTTGCAGCAGGCTCCGGCGGTCGGCAAGGCGCTGGCCGAACTGATCGTGCATGGCGGCTATCGCACGGTGGATTGCTCGGCGTTCGGGTACAGCCGTGTCGCTGAGGGACGGGCTTTCAGGGAATTGAATGTGATTTGAGCAGGAAGGGCGGGTGCGCCGCGACGGTCCTTTTGATGCTGGAGGGACAGAGGGGGGCGAAGGAACGCAACAGGCGGTCGATGGCCCAAAGCTGGCGAAAACAGCCGGCCAGGGCCTGCCGCGAACGGAATGATTTTGTGATGATCGTGGCGCTCGATCCGCCGTATTTCCGGACGATCAGCGACTTCCGCAAGCGGCATTTGAAGGCGCTCGAGGCGCTGTTCGTGCAGGTTCTGAAGCTGTGTGAGACGGCAGGATTGGTCAAACTCGGCCATGTCGCGCTGGATGGCAAGAAGATCAAGGCGAACGCGTCGAAACACAAGGCGATGAGCTATGAGCGCATGAAGAAGCGCGAGCTGGAATTGAAAGCCGAGGTCGCTCGCATGCTGACGGCGGCCGAGGCCGCGGATGGCCAGGAGGGACGTGACTTTCGGCAAGGACAAGCGCGGCGACGAGATGCCGGATTGGGCCGGCGACAAGCAGAACTGGCTGGCCAAGATCCAGCAGGCGATGGCGTCGCTGGAAGCCGAGGCCAAGCTGGCGGCGCAAGAAGAGCGCCGGACCGAGGCCGAAAAAGAAGAGCAGCGCCAGGCCGCAGGCCGCAAGAAGCCGGGCAAACCGGCGGCAGCGCCATCAGAGGAGCCCGGTGGCCATAGCAGCTGGTCTCGGAGGAACGCCGTTCGCTGTGCGGCGCTAAAGCCTGAGAGATCCTCGAAGAAGGATTGATCTCTTTGCGTATCATTATCTTCATGTATGATACGCGAACAGATCATAAAAGTTTTGACTTGCTCGCTGGATGAGATACCCTTGCGTATCATCGCGCATTGGAAAGGATCGTATACGTATCATGATCGACTCTGAGTCGGAAATTCTGCGCGAAATCGGTGGGCTTTTCAGGCAGGCGAGGCTGGCCGCTGCCATGACGCAGGAGCAGGTCGCTGATTTGGCGGGTATATCCCGTCCCCGCTATCGCGACATCGAAAAGGGAGCCGCAGCGGCGCGTGCGACGACGCTCATGAATATCGCTCGCGCGCTCGGTCTGGAAATGATGCTGGTTCCGCAAGTCATGGTGCCGGCTGTCCAGGCTCTATTGCGTCCGCATGATGATGACGATCGACCCGCCTTTGTTTCTCAACCTGACGATGACGATCATGGCTCCAGTCTTTCGCGCACCTAAGACGATCCCGTCGCTGGACGTGCTCTTGAACGCACTGAAGATCGGCACAATCGTTAGGACGCCGGGCGATTTCAATGCATTCAACTTCGATGAGGCCTACCGCGCGACGGGCGGCTTTCCGGTTTTCAGCCTGTCGTTCCGGGCAGCGACGGGAGGATTGCGGAAAGATCCGAAGCCTCTGGCGGGCACCTTGCCCGCTTTCTTCGCGAACCTCCTACCGGAGGAGAAATTGCGCGAGGCGATGGAAAAGCACCACGAAGGCAATGTGCGGCCAGGCAATGATTTCGATCTTTTAGCGGCGCTGGGCGCCGATCTGCCGGGAGCCGTACGGGCGTTGCCCAGTGACGGCGCGATAGCGGTTTCGCAGGATGCTTCAAAGGATAAGCCCAAGGCACGGTTCTCACTTGCCGGCGTGCAGATGAAGCTGTCGGTCATGAAGAACACTGGAAAAGGCGGCGGCCTGACCTTGCCGATGGACGACGAGCAGGGCCGATACATCGCCAAGTTCCCTTCGACGGCGTTTCCGGGCGTTTCCGAAAATGAATTCGCCAACCTGGCGTTGGCTGCAGCGATAGGCATGGAGGTGCCTGAACGCGAACTTGTCGAGAAGTCCGATTTCGAGGATATTCCCGAGGAATTCAACACGCTGTCAGAGGGCAAGGTCCTTCTCGTCAAACGCTTCGATCGCGGCGCTGAGGGGGAGAGGATTCACATCGAGGATTTCGCTCAGGTCTTTGGTGTCTATCCCTCGCGCAAATATGAGGGGGCCGCTTATCACGACATAGCCTCGGCCCTTGGCGCGGCCGTCTCGCCTACGGCGGCTCTCGAATTCGTCCGCCGCCTGGCACTGACCGTCATCACCGGCAATGGCGACATGCACCTGAAGAACTGGTCGTTGATCTATCCCGGAAACGGCGACAAGCCGGCGCTTGCACCAATCTACGACGTTCTGTCGACCGTGCCATATATTCCTGCCGACGCCATGGCGCTTTCGCTTGGAGGGGAGCGCTCGTTCAAGGCGCTAGCAGCACCGCGATGGAAAGCATTTGCGAATCGTGCAAGGCTTCCGGAGCCGGCAGTCCTGAAGGCAGTGGTCGAGACCGTCGAACTCGTCAACGAGCACTGGTGGCATCTGCCTGAGCGCGACGTTGTCGCAGCGAAAGTGCTCGAGCGGATCGACGAACATGTGAAGGCGATGACGCCGATACTGAACTCCTGCGCCGCTAAGTGAGCCGAGTTCCCTTGGGTTGGTGATATGGCGGAATTATCCGCCCGTGGCCCCGGATGGATGGCCGTGGATCGATGGTATGCCAGCGTGGCGCGCAAGATTCCGCGCAGTGTCGATGAGGACACGCGAGACCAAGCACGTCAGCTCGCCGGAACAAAAGAGTTCGCAGCATCCCGCAATTAACGCTAGAGGGTCGAGATGCTGTTCGCCCACCTCAACACAACGATGCGGTTCGAACGAATGCGGTGACTGAGGATCGCGATCCGACGCTTTGTGTCGCCATTGTCGGGTCCGCTACACGGCTTGTTCCGACGATCCTTTCTTTGGCCTCAAGCTAAATCCCTGAAAAGCAACCATGAAATTATTCTTCGGTTCGATCAGCCAAATTGGCACGAGTCTTGAGATCCTTGGGTGCGAGGCGGCGACAGCTGCCCGACCGGCATTCATGTCGCGGCAGCCGCGATGAATGGAACGAAGGAAGGAAAGCTACATGTCAGGTTTGCGTCAGATCGCCTTTTACGGCAAGGGCGGCATCGGCAAGTCCACCACCTCCCAAAATACGCTCGCCGCCCTGGTCGACCTCGGGCAGAGAATCCTCATCGTCGGCTGCGACCCCAAAGCCGACTCTACCCGCCTGATCCTGAACGCGAAGGCGCAAGATACGGTCCTGCACCTCGCGGCAGAGGAAGGTTCGGTGGAAGACCTGGAACTCGCGGACGTGCTCAAGGTCGGCTACAAAGGGATCAAATGCGTGGAGTCGGGCGGCCCTGAGCCGGGTGTCGGCTGCGCCGGCCGCGGCGTGATCACCTCGATCAACTTCCTCGAGGAGAACGGTGCCTACGACGATGTCGACTATGTCTCCTACGACGTGCTCGGGGATGTGGTGTGCGGCGGTTTCGCGATGCCGATCCGCGAGAACAAGGCCCAGGAAATCTATATCGTCATGTCCGGCGAGATGATGGCGCTCTATGCCGCCAACAACATCGCCAAGGGCATCCTGAAATACGCCCATTCGGGTGGCGTGCGGCTCGGCGGCCTGATCTGCAACGAGCGCCAAACCGACCGCGAGCTCGACCTCGCCGAAGCGCTGGCTTCCAGGCTCAATTCCAAGCTCATCCACTTCGTGCCGCGCGACAATATCGTCCAGCACGCCGAGCTCAGGAAGATGTCTGTGATCCAGTATGCGCCGGACTCCAAGCAGGCCGGGGAATACCGGGCGCTGGCCGAGAAGATCCATGCCAATTCGGGCCAGGGCACCATCCCCACCCCGATCACCATGGAGGAGCTCGAGGACATGCTGCTCGACTTCGGCATCATGAAGACCGACGAGCAGATGCTTGCCGAGCTTCAGGTCAAGGAAGCGGCGAAGGCGGCCGCACAGTAACGACCGCTACTGACTAGGGGCGCGGCCTGACCCGGCGCGCCTTTCAAAAAACGGCGCCTCGTTGGTGAGGCGTCACCCTGAACCTTGAAAGGGGTCCCATGAGCCTGGAATACGAGAATGACGGCGCCCTCCATGCGAAGCTTATCGAGGAGGTGCTGTCGCAATATCCTGACAAGTCGGCGAAGCGCCGCAAGAAGCACCTCAGCGTCGCAAAGAGCGGCGACGAGGCTGGCGAGGAAAACGAGGTCCTTTCCGAATGCGAGGTAAAATCGAACATCAAGTCCATCCCCGGCGTGATGACGATTCGCGGCTGCGCCTATGCCGGCTCGAAAGGCGTGGTGTGGGGGCCAGTCAAGGATATGGTCCATATCTCGCACGGCCCGGTCGGCTGCGGGCAATATTCCTGGTCGCAACGCCGCAACTACTACGTCGGCACGACCGGCATCGACACGTTCGTGACGATGCAGTTCACCTCCGATTTCCAGGAGAAGGACATTGTTTTTGGTGGCGACAAGAAGCTGGAACGGATCATCGACGAGATCGAGGAAATGTTTCCGCTGAACAAGGGCATGACTGTGCAATCCGAATGCCCGATCGGCCTGATTGGCGACGACACCGAAGCTGTGTCCCGCAACAAGGCCAAGGAGCACGAAAAAACGATCGTGCCGGTGCGCTGCGAGGGCTTCCGCGGCGTCTCGCAATCCCTCGGCCACCACATCGCCAACGATGCGATCCGCGACTGGGTCTTCGAAAAGAAGGACATCGAGTTCGAGGCCGGCCCTTACGATGTCAATGTGATCGGCGACTATAATATCGGCGGCGACGCCTGGGCTTCGCGCATCCTGCTCGAGGAGATGGGCCTGCGCGTGGTCGGCAACTGGTCGGGCGACGCTACGCTGGCCGAAATAGAGCGCGCGCCGAGCGCCAAGCTCAATCTCATCCATTGCTACAGGTCGATGAACTACATCTGCCGGCACATGGAGGAAAAGTATGGCATCGACTGGATGGAGTATAATTTCTTCGGCCCCTCCCAGACTGAAGCCTCTCTGCGCAAGATAGCCAAGCATTTCGGGCCGGAAATCGAGGCCAAGGCCGAGGCGGTCATCGCCAAATACCGGCCCCTGGTCGATGCCCTCATCGCCAAGTACCGGCCGCGCCTCGAAGGCAGGACGGTGATGCTCTATGTCGGCGGGCTGCGCCCCCGTCACGTCGTCACCGCCTATGAGGATCTAGGCATGGTGATCGTCGGCACTGGCTATGAATTTGGCCATAACGACGACTATCAGCGTACCGGCCATTACGTGAAGAAGGGCACGCTGATCTATGACGACGTGACTGGTTACGAGCTGGAGAAGTTCATCGAGGGGATCCGTCCTGATCTCGTTGGCTCCGGCATCAAAGAAAAGTACCCGGTCCAGAAGATGGGCATACCGTTCCGTCAAATGCATTCCTGGGATTATTCAGGCCCGTATCACGGCTACGACGGCTTCGCCATTTTCGCCCGCGACATGGATCTGGCCATCAACAACCCGGTCTGGGGCCTCTACGACGCACCCTGGAAGAAAAAAGCCGAGCCGTCGGCGGCGATCGCGGCCGAATGAAACCTGGCCTCCCGAAAGCCGGGAAGGCCGATGAACACTTGCGGCCCTTTGTCCGCGGGAGACCTGAAACGTTTCGACGTCCCTGTGCCGCCGTATGGCGCGGCCAGATGGAGAAGAGGTAACTATCCATGCCGCAGTCGGCTGAAAAAGTTCTCGACCACGCGCCCCTGTTCCGCGAGCCGGAATACAGGCAGATGCTCGCCGAGAAGAGGCTGAATTTCGAATGTCCTCACCCGGACCAGGTCGTTACCGACCAACGCGAATTCACCAAGACGTGGGAATACCGCGAAAAGAACCTTGCTCGCGAAGCGCTTGTCGTGAACCCCGCCAAGGCCTGCCAGCCGCTCGGCGCGGTCTTCGCGGCCGCGGGCTTCGAGCGAACCATGTCCTTCGTCCACGGCAGCCAGGGCTGCGTGGCCTATTACCGCTCGCACCTGTCGCGCCATTTCAAGGAGCCTGCTTCGGCGGTTTCCTCCTCGATGACCGAGGATGCGGCGGTGTTCGGCGGCCTGAAGAACATGGTTGACGGGCTCGCCAACACGTACCAACTCTACGACCCGAAGATGATCGCCGTCTCGACCACTTGTATGGCGGAGGTCATTGGCGACGACCTGCACAGCTTCATCGAGAACGCCAAGGACGAAGGCTCGGTCCCTCGCGACTTCGACGTGCCCTTCGCCCACACGCCGGCCTTCGTCGGTAGTCATGTCGACGGCTATGACGTAACGGTCAAGGGCATTTTGGAGCACTTCTGGAAAGGCGAGGAGCGAACGGAAGCCGAGGGAACCATCAACATCATTCCGGGTTTCGACGGCTTTTGCGTTGGCAACAACCGGGAGCTCAAGCGCCTGCTCGATCTGATAGGCGTGTCCTATACCTTCATCCAAGACGCCTCTGACCAGTTCGACACGCCGTCGGACGGCGAATACCGCATGTACGACGGCGGCACGAAGATCGAAGACGTGAGGAAGGCACTCAACGCCGAGGCGACACTTTCGCTACAGCATTACAACACCCGAAAAACACTGGAGTATTGCGAGGGGGTAGGGCAGGCGACTGCCTCGTTCCATTACCCGCTCGGAGTCCAGGCGACCGACGACTTCCTGATGGAGGTCTCCGCAATTTCCGGCAAGCAAATCCCCGAGGCAATCCGCCTGGAGCGCGGCCGACTTGTTGACGCCATGGCGGACAGCCAATCCTGGCTGCACGGTAAGAAATACGCCATCTACGGCGATCCGGACTTTGTCTACGCCATGGCCCGCTTCATCATGGAGACGGGCGGCGAGCCGACCCATTGCCTCGCCACCAACGGCACCTCGGCATGGGAAGCGGAGTTGAAGGAACTGCTTGCATCATCGCCCTTCGGCAAGGATGCTCAAGTCTGGGCGGGCAAGGACCTCTGGGCGATGCGCTCGCTGCTCTTCACCGAGCCGGTGGACCTGCTGATCGGCAACTCCTATGGCAAGTATCTGGAGCGCGACACCGGCACGCCGCTGATCCGGCTGACGTTTCCGATCTTCGACCGCCACCATCACCATCGGTTTGCCCTTATGGGCTACCAAGGCGGGTTGCGCGTCCTGACGACGATCCTCGACAAGATCTTCGACAAGCTCGATCGCGAGACAAGCGAGACGGGCGTGACGGACTATTCGTATGACCTCACCCGCTAAGCGTGACGGTCGGCTTTGGCCGGTCGTCTTCCCAAGGGACTTTGGAGACCGACGCAATGTCCTCGCTCAGAGCCAAAATCCAGGATGTCTTCAACGAGCCCGCCTGCGAGCAGAACCGCCGCAAGGATGCCAAGGCGCGCAAGGAGGGCTGTTCGAAGCCACTGACCCCCGGGGCGGCGGCCGGCGGCTGTGCCTTCGATGGCGCCAAGATCGTGCTGCAGCCGATCACCGACGTTGCGCATTTGATCCATGCGCCGCTCGCCTGCGAGGGCAATTCCTGGGACAACCGCGGTGCGGCTTCGTCCGGGCCAACGCTGTGGCGCACAAGCTTCACGACCGACCTCACCGAACTCGACGTTGTGCTGGGGCAGGGCGAGCGGAAGCTCTTCAAAGCGATCCGGGAGATCAAGGAAGCGTATGGGCCGCCGGCTATCTTCGTCTATCCGACCTGCGTGACGGCGCTGATCGGCGACGACATCGAGGCCGTCTGCAAGCGCGCGGCGGAAAAGTTCGGCCTGCCGGTGGTGCCGGTCAATGCGCCGGGCTTCGTCGGCTCCAAGAATCTCGGCAACAAGCTTGCCGGCGAGGCGTTGCTCGAGCATGTCATCGGCACGGTGGAGCCCGACGATGCCGGCCTTTACGACATCAACATTCTTGGCGAATTCAACCTCTCGGGCGAATTCTGGCTGGTGAAGCCGCTCCTGGATCGGCTGGGCATCCGGGTGCGCGCCTGCATTCCGGGCGACGCGCGCTACCTCGACATTGCCTCCGCGCACCGCGCCCGGGCGGCTATGATGGTGTGCTCGACCGCGCTCATCAATCTCGCCCGCAAGATGGAGCAGCGCTGGGAGATCCCATTCTTCGAGGGCTCCTTCTACGGCATCACCGACACCTCCGAAGCACTCCGGCAGATCTCTCAGCTGCTCGTGAAAAAGGGTGCCGATCCGGAGATCCTCGGCCGCACCGAGGCATTGATTGAAGAGGAGGAGGCGATTGCGTGGAAGAAGCTCACGGCCTACCGGCCGAGGCTCGAAGGCAAGCGCGTCCTGCTCAACACCGGCGGTGTGAAGTCCTGGTCAGTCGTCCATGCTCTGATGGAGATCGGCATCGAGATCGTCGGCACCTCGGTCAAGAAATCCACAGTCGAGGACAAGGAGCGCGTCAAACAGTTACTCAAGGACGACAACCACATGTTCGAGCAGATGGCACCGCGCGAGCTTTACGCCATGCTCTCAGAACACAAGGCCGATATCATGCTGTCGGGCGGGCGCACGCAATTCATCGCGCTGAAGGCCAAGACACCCTGGCTCGATATCAACCAGGAGCGCCAACACCCTTACGCCGGCTATGACGGCATGGTGGAACTCGTACGCCAGATTGACCTCGCCATTTATAACCCGATCTGGTGCCAGGTGCGGGAGCCGGCACCATGGGATTGCCAGCCTGCGGTGAGGGAGGGACTGCCGCGCACGAAAAGCGAGACCGCGACCTTGCATGCTGTCCAGGAATTCGCCGGCACGACGGCCGGCGATCTCAGCGAGTGTTGAGGAAGCGATGGTCCGCATCCTTCCCCAGACCAAAGCGGCGGCAGTCAATCCGCTGAAGTCATCGCAGCCGTTGGGTGCCGCCCTGGCCTTCCTTGGGGTCGACGGCGCGATGCCGTTGTTCCACGGCAGCCAGGGGTGCACCAGCTTCGCGCTCGTGCTCTTCGTGCGGCATTTCAAGGAAGCCATCCCCTTGCAGACAACGGCGATGGACGAGGTGGCGACGATCCTCGGCGGGGCAGAGCATCTGGAAGACGCGATCCTCAACCTCAAGGCCCGCACAAAGCCAACGCTGATCGGGGTCTGCACGACGGCGCTGGTGGAAACCCGGGGCGAAGACTGCGCAGGAGATATCGCCAGTATCAGGCTGAAGCGCACGGAAGAACTCGCGGGTACGGAGGTGGTGCTAGCCAACACACCGGATTTCGACGGCGCGATCCAAGAGGGCTGGGCCAAGGCTGTCACCGCAATGATCGAAAGGATTACGCGTCCCGGCGAGCAGGCGCGGCAGTCGAAGAAGATCGTGATCCTGCCTGGCTGGAACCTCACTGTGGCTGATATCGAGCATTTGCGTGAGATGGTTGAAAGCTTTGGACTCAAGCCGGTGATTCTGCCGGACGTCTCCGGCTCGCTCGACGGTACGGTGCCCGACCGCTGGGTCACGACCACCTATGGCGGCACCAGCGTCGAGGAAATCCGTGAGCTTGGCACGGCCGAGCAATGCGTCGTCATCGGTGAGCATATGCGCCGCCCGGCCGAGCTGCTGCAGAGGTTGACCGGCGTGCCTTACGTGCTGTTCCGGTCGCTGACTGGATTGAAGGACGCCGACCGGTTCGTCTCGCTCATGTCCGCAGTTTCGGGCGCGGCGGCGCCGGCCGGGGTGCGCCGTCGCCGGGCGCAGTTGCAGGACGCGTTGCTCGACGGACATTTCCACTTTGGAGGCAAGAAAATTGCGATCGCTGCTGAACCAGACCAACTCTACCAACTCGCGAGCTTCTTCACCAGCATGGGCTCCGAAATCGCGGCGGCGGTCACCACGACCGACATGTCGAAAATTTTGGAGGAAGTACCGGCGCAGTCGGGTCAGATCGGCGATCTCGGCGATTTGGAAGCTCTTGGCGCCGGCGCTGATCTTCTCGTCACCCATTCCCATGGCCGCCAGGCGGCGCAGCGCCTCGGCATTCCGCTCATGCGGGTCGGCTTCCCGATCTTCGACCGGCTCGGCAGCCAGCACAAGCTCACAATCCTCTACCAAGGGACCCGCGACCTGATCTTCGAGGTTGCCAACATTTTTGAAGCCAACCGGCACGCGCCGACACCTGAGGCGCTCGATCCACTCCGTAAGCGAGAAATGCCAGATGAGCTCCGTTCGTCGCCTCTCGCTCGTCACTGACGAGGTTCACGCACCGACGCCGGAACGCCAAGCCGGCGCATTGCGCGTGGCGATCGCCACGCAGGACATGAAGAACCTCAACGCCCATTTCGGTTCGGCCAGGCGCTTTGCTGTCTACGACGTGACGCGCGAGGAGTGGAATCTCGTCGAGGCCGTGGCCTTCGATGACGTTTCCGATGAGAGCGGGGAGCACCGAACTGAGGGCGATGACCGCATCACCCCGAAGGTGGAGGCGCTGAAGGGCTGTCATCTCCTGTTTTGTCTGGCGATCGGCGGACCTTCGGCAGCCAAGGTTGTTTCGGCAAAAATTCATCCGATCAAAGTGCCGCACCCCCAAACGATCCAAGAGGTGCTGTTGCGCACGCAGATGATGCTCAGGACGTGTCCTCCCCCTTGGCTGCGCAAGGTGCTGGCGCAGGCAGGTGTCGCCGAACAGAAACCGTCCTTCGAGGACAAGGACTGAAATGAGGAGTAGGCGAAATGTCTGACGCCGTGGTTAGCCCTGCTGTCGCCGAGGACGAGGCGGCCCTTGCCACCCCGTTCGTCAAATGTCTCGTGCGGCTGGTCCGGGCTCATGATTCCCACGGGTCTTGGGAAGGCAAATCGGACGCCGAGCTGCTGGGCGACTTCATCATCACCAGAAAACAGCGCCGTGCGATCCCGATCATCGGCGATCCCGATCCGGACGTGCTGTGGAGGCTTGAGATGTTTTACACTGCCGTCGGGCTTGCGATCGAGGAGCGCTCCGGCCTGATGGCATCGCCGATGATGGAGATGAGCCATGAGGGCTTCGGGCGCGTTCTTCTCACGGCCGGGCGGTTGGTCGTTCTGTCGAAGACCCTGCGCGACGTCCACCGGTTCGGCTTCGAGACGTTCTGGAAACTCGCCGCGGCCGGTACCAAACTGGCCGGCGATGCCACCGCAGCCATTGAGGCTCATCCCGAGGTGGCGCGGGCGTGATGGAACCAATTTTCGATCAAGGGGATCATGTCAGGCCTTGAGGACATGCGATGGCCAGCCCTCTCAATGGAGGCGGTCGAGGCCGATGTGGTTCTTGGGGTAGCGCTGATGAAGCCACTGGTCCTGATCTGTTCGCAAGATGCGGAGTTGTATCTGTTCCTCAGCCACATTCTGGGAGTGGACGGCTTCACGAGTGAGCCGGCAGGCGGCGTGAAGGAAGCACTTGCATTGGCCGATGAACGGGAGCTCCAGGCGGTAGTGCTGGACTGCGGGCCGGCAAGCGCGACAGGCTCCACAATCTGCGCCCGGTTCAAGGGGGAGCCCCGGACCGGCGGCCTGCCCGTAATTGCGCTGATCGCGCCCGGCGCCGAGGACCAGCACCTCGATCTCTTGAAGGCTGGTATTGACGAGAGCTTTGTGCGGCCCTTCGCGCCGGCCAAGCTGCTTGACTGTCTACGGATGAAACTGGCGCTGCCAAAGCCCGGTTCGAACGGGATTGAAAACGGCGGCTGGATCTCCTGTGGCGACCTTGAGATAAGGCTCGATGCCCACCGCGTTCGGGGTAACGGCCACGAAGTCCACCTTGGGCCGATCGAGTTCAACCTGCTGCGGCTTTTGCTTGAGACTCCCGGCAAGGTCTTCACCAGAGACGAGCTGATCAGCGCGGCCTGGCCGGCCAATATCCATGTCGGTGTACGCACCGTGGATGTCCATATCAGCCGGCTCAGAAGAGCGCTGAAGGCGGCCTCCCCCTCCAGCGTCATTCGTACCGTCAGGTCGGCCGGCTACTCGCTCGAGTGGCCAGACGGCTGAATAGATAACCGATGTGGTGCCACTCCGCATTTCCGCCGTGCTGAGGGCAAGTCTTGCGGCTTCGAAACGCGCCGGCAGATACGACATATTCAGAAAGAAGCAGTCAAATGGCTTTCAGAAGCGTACTCAGTGTGACGGGAGCTGACCACTCCGATCAGGATGTCAGGACAGCTGCCAGCTTGTGTGCCGAAGTCGGCGCGTATCTTTCCGTACTGGTGATGTCGCCTCCGCCGCTCATTATGCCGTCTCCGCTGCTCGGCGATGGCATCCCCGAGTGGCCTGGACAACGCGCACAGGCCATCGCCAGACTGGACAAACGGTTTAGGCAAATCGAGAGATTTTCACAGGACACGGCCAGTTGGGAAAAAACATCCAGGGAAATTCACAAACTGCTGAGAGCCACGTGGCGGTGCTATGATGTCGATATTGCCGACTGCGATCAGGCCAGCATCGGTGACGCGGTGCGACAGCGGGCGATCTGCAATGACCTGACAATCGTCGGCCCCGCACTTCTGAACGACATTAACGTCGGTCCCCTTGTTATCAACGGCAGCCTATTCGACACCGGAAAGCCGGTTCTTGTCGTGCCAGAGGGCGCTGAGGCGACTCTGTCTCCACGGCGCGTTCTGGTCGGCTGGGATTCGCGCGTCGAGGCGTCCCGTTCGGTTCGGGAAGCGCTGGATCTGCTATCCGGTGCTGAGGAAGTTCGTGTCGCACTCGTCGATCCGGAGGCGACCTGCACCGGAAACGGCGCCGAGCCGGGAGCCGACATCGCTGCCTATCTCACTCGGCACGGTGCTCGGGTGTCGGTCGACCGGCTGGCGAGCCGCGGCAAACCGGTGGCCACGGTGCTAGCGCAGCAAGCAATCGACACGTCTGCCGACCTGATCGTCATGGGCGCTTATGGCAGCCGCCGGCTGCGCGAGCGGCTCTTCGGTGGCGTGACAAGATGGATAGTTGGCAAGCCGCCATTGCCGCTGTTTTTGGCCCGCTGACGGGTTCTGAAGTAGCACCGATGCTGTTCCAAGCTCTACTCCCCTGGTCACCTACCCTGATGCGAAGTCGGCGAAAGGTCGCCGCAAACGAGCAGGTTTCGCGAAGCTCACGAGCAACTTGCAAGCGCCGTCGCGAAGAACATTCCCCGAACGCCTCTAACGCGCTCGGTGTCTGCTCGCCGAGACAACCCGTAACGCGCAGACAAACGGCCGGGCAGAAGCCCAGGCGTCCTCAATGCGCTCAAAACACCGATACTCGAGCCGGCGTCAGGTCGAGAAAGAGAGTCGTTTCAGCGCGGCAGGCCGCGTTCGGACCGTAGCCTCATCGTATTGGCGTTATCACGATTTCCTTCACCACTGGCCGGGAACGGAACACGGCAACGACCGTGCAGCGGCCAAGGCACCGACCTTCGAGTCCGACGGTCGGGCTCTTGCCGGCCCTCGGCGCGAACGGTGGCATCAATCACGTGTCATCGCCTGGGATGGTAGCCGGGTCAGCGGCGAGGGCGGCCGCATCTTCGGCGTTTTCAGTCTGCCCGGCCCACCGCGTGGCGACCGAGCGGCCTTGAGGCCGGTCAATTCCCACAACGCTCACATTCGCACCAGGCGGTCCCTGTAGGACCTGTGCACAGGGATACAGAACAACAAAAGCAGGAATCCGGGAGAGTTCACCGGCCCGGCACATGCCGGCACACATCCCGGCTCTCTTCGCCACGATCATCATCGTCAATCTGGCGTTATTCGCGACCCGCAGCCGGACATGACCGGCTTCGTCGTGAAACTCTGGCGTTGCGAGCCAGGAATTCAAGCGCAAAGCGGAAGAGGTAGGGCAGAGGCGATGCTCGGAGGGAGCGGCCCCTGCAATCGCAATGGCGTTCCGCTGAGCGACCGGAACAGCAAGAAGCTCAAGCAAGGCTTGAGGCGGACGATGATGACGTGGCTGGCGCTAGCCAACGCAGTCATGATGTCCATCTGTTCGTCCCTATATGTCGAGACGTCCGTGGCTACGCTTCTGTGCCGACGCGAAGCGGGTGATGCGTGTCCAAGACCTGACAATGGCAGAAAACATGTCGCGACTAATACAACCGGCTATCTGGCGCCCCGGAAGCTTTTTTAAGTATAATCAAGCGTTTACTGCACGCTGAGCGCGTTGGCACGGCCTTTGCGAATTGAGATTCAGCAACACTGAGTGAAGGCTGACTGCACGCAGATGCGCAAGACGAGCGATGCTCTCCCTTCGTTGAACCCTCGTGCCCCGTCTCAAAGCGGAACAAGCTTGCGCATAAGGTCACGCAACCTTTGGCAATAGCTTTGGAGGGCAAGATGATGTTGCGGATGGGGTCACCGGCTCCTTCGATCAAAGTGGAGGACTGGCTGCGTGGCGAGCCCCTTGCGGACTTCCAGCCCGGCAAAGTCTATATCGTCGAATTTTGGGCAACTTGGTGCGAACTATGTGCGGCGGAGATGCTCGAGCTGATGCAGCTACAGGAGAAATACAAGGACAGCGGACTTGAGGTCGTCGGGATCGCGGCTGATGAAGACGCTCCAACGGCCGTCGAGGCCCGGACCAAGTTGGACGCGTGGTTGGCCGAAAAGTGCCCGGATCTGAATCATCGGATTGCGTTCGACTACACAGGCGAAATGAAGAAGCTTTGGAGGGAACCCAGCTTTTGCGTCGGGATTCCGACCTCGTTCGTAGTCGACCGAGACGGCTGCATCGCCTTTATCGGTCATCCGAGCCAACTCGGTGAGGTTTTGCCGAAAGTGTTCAACGGCAGCTGGCGTACCAGCAACAAAGCGAAAGCCGCCGATCATCAGCGGATCGCCACAAGCGAACCCCTGGCGCGCGAACAAGCGCTGAAGAAGCCGATCGATGACAGGTTCTGGGCGGCGGTGAAGTTGGAAGATTGGAAGACGGCGCTCTGGGCGATCGAAGAGGGCATCGCCTTGATGCCGGACGACCTCAATTTCCGCCTGGCTCATGCACATCTGTTGGTTCACAAAATACAAGACATGTGGACCGGCTTGCCCATGATGCGCCAATTGGTTCGCGACGCGATCGACAAACATTCCGAGGATTGGATGGTTTCGGCGCTAGACCAACTTTTCCATCCGGCCAATGACCATTCGCGCCTTCCCCCTGCTGAGCGCTTCGCGATGGGCAAGGAGCTGTCCGAACACATCCTGGCGCTGAATCCCCCGCAAGGCGACAGTCCTAAGTTCCGGTCCTATCCCGCGGTCGCCCGGTACTATCACGAGAACGGCAACAATGATCGCGCGATCGAGTTGGTCGAACTGGCACTGACGTCGCTGGACGGTCCGGAGCCTATCCCGGCCGAATTGAAAGAGCAGCATCTGCCGGATTTGCTGCAGGCCCTCGCCAAGTACAGGGGTGCGAAGGCTTGTTGCGGCGCTCTCTTTGCCGCTGCGCAAAACAGTTTCCCGAAGGTGCCAAAGCGCGGTCGGCCGAGGAAGAAAGATAAAAAAGGGTAATTGGTCGAAATGGCTTACTGGCCAATTCGTCCATTTCCCTGGCGTGACCGCAGCAAGGAGGTCCATGCAGCACTTGGTCGATCGTTTCCAGCAGGATCGAGGCTCGAATCTTCATGGCCTCCCGCATTGCGGCGGAAGCGATGTTCGACGCGAATTCGATGGAAGACTTCGCAGTCGAGGACGTGTTCAAGGTCGGCCAGAGGCACATCAATTGCGTGGAATCAGCCGCGCCGAGCCGGGCGTCGGCTGCGCAAGTGTGCCCGAAGTAGGCGTCCCAGAAAACAGACATCGTGCTTCGAGGAAGGACTGAATTGAGGAGAAGGCGAAATGTCTTATGCCACAGTCAGCCCTGCGGTCAACGAGGACGAGGCGGCGCTTGCCACACGGTTCGTCAAATGTCTCGTGCGGCTGATCCGTGCTCAGGATGCCTCCGGGTCACGGGAAGGCAAATCGGACGCCGAACTGCTGGGCGACTTCATCATCATCAGAAAACAGCGCCCTGCGATCCCCGATCATCGGCGATCCCGATCCGGACGTGCTGTGGAGGCTCGATATGTTCTACACGGCCGTCGGGCTTAGGATCGAGGAGCGCTCCGGCCGATGACATCGCCAACGATGGAGATGAGACCCATGGGGCTTCGGACGATTGCTCTTCACTGGCGGGCGGTTGGTCGCTCTGTCGAGACATCCACCGGTTCGGCTTCGAGACGTTCAGGAAGCTCGCGGAGGCCGGTACGAAACTGGTCGACGATGCGACTGCAGCCATAGAAGCCTATCCCGACGTGGCGCCGGCCTGATGAAACCGATTTTGAGGAAGGATTTATGTCAAACCTAGATGAGATAGGGAAGAAAGTCCGAAAGCTTCAGCTGCGCGCGGCAGTTGCCAAGATGAAATTGCGCGACCTTGCAGAGAATCTCCCGGGAAAATGGAGGGAGATAGAGGAAGTTGCCGAGGAAACGTCGGCTGTTTTTGCCGAGTTGGATGGTGCCAAGAGAGAGCTTGCTGCAATGAAGAAGTTACGATGACGAGCACATTCACCACCCGCGACGGCTCCGGATGGGTGCCGGAATATCTCACCGCTATAGACGGCACGACCTGCATTGGCTGCGGCCGCTGTTTCAAAGTCTGCTCTCGCGAGGTCATGCATCTTTACGGCGTCGATGACGTGGGTGAAATGCTCGGCGCCTGCGACGGCGAAGACGACGATTTCGATGGCGAGCTCAATCGCATGATCATGGTCGTCGACCATCCCGGCCGCTGCATTGGCTGCGGAGCCTGCGCCCGCGTCTGCCCGAAGAACTGCCAGACCCATGTTGCGGCCGACAATGTCGCTGCATGATCTGGTGGACAATCCAGGAGAACGGCATTGCCCTTCAGAATCTTCTGCCGCGTCCTGGGAATGGTCCTTTGCAGCACAGCTCTGACCGCCTACTTCGCTTCTCATTCCATCGGCACAGTAGTCGTCACGACGCTGACTTGTTCGCTGCTCCTTCAGCTGGCGTATTTCGCAAGCGTGCTCTTTCTTATCTGGCGGACTGGCTGCGTTAGCCGAGCTGGCCAAAGGGCCGAGCATTTCGACAGTTGCAAGGAGCCAGACCTTGATGAGGTGACGAATGAGTCCGCAAATTTGCTCCAGCGCGATAAAATGCTGGCCATATCGCTGCTGCTGCCTTGAGGCGCCATGACAAGGTCAGTGCTCAAGCTGGCAAACTTTGGACCAATCACAAACATTAAAGCAGATATTAGAAGGAATACTGATGACCGCAATCCGGTCATTGTAGTTAATCCAGGAGATGCAGTTCTTGAATCCCATACGCATTGGTTCTCTCGCAGGCCGGCGTGCGGTTGCAACTCTCAATGATGAACGAGGCGCTGGAAATCGTAAATGGGACTCTTGTGGCGCCGGAAATGCAGATGACGTCAAATCAAAGACGCCTCCATATAAATCGTGGATGGCTCATTCAGCTCCATCGCGTGTTGCCGGAGAGAAAATGCTCGAAAAGTTCGGACACTATCCGCTCACATTTGGACCCACGCCCATCGAGAAGCTCGACCGCCTCTCCAGGCAGGCAAGGTGGAAACCTACGCCAAACGCGAGGACTGCAACTCCGGTCTCGCGTTCGGCGGAAACAAGCTCCGCAAGCTCGAATACATCATCCCCGACGCAATCGCGTCAAATGCTGATACGCTCGTCACCGTCGGCGGCGTGCAGTCCAACCACACGCGCATGGTCGCCGCGGTCGCCGCCAAGATTGGCATGAAATGTCTCTTGGTTCAGGAGAGATGGGTACCCCATGAGGATGCCGTCTACGACCGGGTCGGCAACATTCTCTTGAGCCAGATCATGGGAGCAGAAGTACGCCTCGTCGACGAGGGCTTCGATATCGGCATCCGCCGCAGTTGGGAACAGGCGCTCGATGAAGTCAAGTCAAGGGGCCTTATGCGATACCAGCTGGAGCGTCTGTTCACCCGAACGGCGGCCTGGGCTACGTGGGGTTCGCGGAGGAGGTGCGCGCTCAGGAAAAACAGCTTGGGTTTGCCTTCGACTATATCGTTGTTTGCACGGTCACAGGTTCAACGCATGCCGGCATGCTCGTCCAATTCGCCCATCACGGTCGACAGCGTAATGTGGTCGGTATCGATGCCTCTGCCACCCCCCAAAGACCAAAGGCGCAGGCGCTAAAGATTGCCCAACATACAGCGGAGCTCGTCGATCTCGGAACGGAACTTGTCGAGATGACGTGGTGTTGCTCGAGGACTACGCATACCCGCACTATGACATTCCGTCCGAGGAAACGAAGGAGGCCATCCGCCTGTGTGCGCGGCTCGAGGGAATCATTACTGATCCCGTCTACGAGGGCAAATCGATGCAAGGAATGATGGACCTCGTCCAGCAGGGCTTGTTTCCGGAAGGGTCGAGGATCCTCTATGCGCATCTCGGCGGCGCGCCGGCTATCAACGGGTATGGTTACACCTTCCGCAGCGGCTGACGCTCGACAGATTGCAATTTAGCCGTCCTGCCGTTCCGGCGATGCGCCCAAAGTTGGTTCGAGGGCCGCCCAGCAAACCGAGGGAGCCGGAGGTTGATTGCCGCAGAACGCGAAGCTGACCGAGTTCATTTGGAAAATTTCGATCAATGGATTGCTGAGGAAATGGAGAGTGTTATCGTGGAATATTAGAATCCTAGTTGATGGACCGATATCAAAAGAGACATAATTCAATGTCTGCTGGCGGGTGAAACAACTTCTATCAATTTAACAAATTAGAGTTGTTATTTGAAAGTTCAGGATTGACCAGAGCGCCAGAAAAGTGGAGGCATATCCGATGATCTTACAGGAACTGGGCTCTGCCATTCCGGGTGGCAGGGTTTTAGAAATAACGACGACCACCGGCTGCATCGTCGGATGTTCTTATTGTCCACAGGACAAGTTCGCCCGTCGGCAAAGAGCGGTCTCTCATGTGAAGCATCTTCATATTGGAGATTTCAAGCGATGTCTGGCGCGCGTTCCAACTTCCGTCGACATTAGTTTCGCCGGGTACTCCGAGCCTTGGCTCAATCCGGATTGCACCAAAATGGTCGAGCACGCTTACGCCAGAGGCCATGGCATCCGGATTTTCACGACGCTTGTAGGAATGAAGGGGCGAGATCTACACCGCTTGCAAGCGCTGCGCTCAAGGGTATTCGTGGTCCATGTTCTCGATGATGGCGCATACATGAATAGCCGTCTCGTCGGAGACAATTATCTCGCTTTGATTCGTCAAGTGGTCGACACAGACATTGCCTCAATTCGGTTTGTAGTCCTGGGCGAGGTCCATCCCGATATCGTCGACATAATCCCCGCCGACGCGCTAGTTCGCGCGCGGCCTCTGAGCAGCAGGGGTGGAAGCGTCGATCCGAAGATCGTCGAACCACGGCAGCCAGTCGTCGGAGCGCTGACATGCGTTGACGGACGGCAGTATCGGAATGTTCTTCTCCCAAACGGTGACGTTACGCTCTGCTGCATGGATTTTGAACGGCGCCACGTATTGGGCAATCTTCTGCGCGACCAATACGAAGATCTTTTTGAAGGGCCAGTTTTTAGCGAAATCGTGGATCGCATGAATGGGACGGATGGTTTTCTGCTTTGCAGGATGTGCGAATACGCCCATGCAAAGGCGTCCCCATGCTGATTGGGGGCCGGCGAACCGCCTGAAAGCGGGGCCGGAGCGAACTTGAGAATGCATAAGGGGGGCCGCCTCCATCCGCCTCGCGTGAATCCGCTCGATGGAGTCTAGTCCCCTATTTTTACACGGATTCGACAGATCCTGTGGTCGCATCTCCCAGCCTCAAGCTGTCGGTAAACTTTTATTGGCCTAAGAGGGGGAGAACCGGCTTAGTCTGGTCTCACATATATCCTCCACTGTCGGCTTTTCCAGACCCTAATCCTAGTTCAGGGCAGGGGTCCGAAAGCGGCTCCGACATCGAAAACGCCGATCATCGCCGCTACGCCGCTCGCTCGCTCGCTACAGCGCTGTTGAGCGCGCGCTCGCGAGCGGCTTCGCACAGCCGAGCTACACCACCAGCCGGGGCACGATGGTTCGTGTTGCTGCCGGAGCGGCCTGCAACACCTTAGCATGCTGCTGCATGGCAGAAGCGCCTGTCACACATGAGGCGGTGCTAGCGCTGAGCTGGATAGGATCGGCAGGGCGTTTCGCCGGGTACAAGCAGGTGCGTCAACTACCAGATGCCGTAGTATCGACGCCTGCCCGAAAACTCTACAACTGAATTCGTTCCAACGCATTGACCGACAGATATCGGCATGCAGAGCAACATGACGACGGTGAGGTTTCCAAGTGCGTCTGTGCAGCAGTTGAGATGCCGCGCAAGTCCCGGTCTCCATTTATCGCGGAACTTTTGAGGAGTATGTAACAAACAAATTCGTCGGAAGTCACCGACCTCCAAAGGCCCGTCCGGACTGTGCTGATCTTCTAGGTGAAATTGAAGAACAACCGCGACCGACAAAACGCATAAACCACTCTCTCCAACGCGACGCTACATGCAGAGGGATCCTGAAATGAACACCGAGGCTTTCACGGCTCATGAGTCTAACGTTCGTCGCTATGGGCGGTCATTTCCCACAGTCTTCACGAAGGCCCTTGGGGCGACAATCTGGGACGAGGCCGGCAACCCGTATATCGATTTCCTCGTAGGGTCCGGTGCCCTCAATTACGGACACAACAACCCGAATATTATTGCACCAGCAATCGAATACCTGGTTGGCGAGAACATTCTTCTATCGCTCGACATGTATACGGTGGCAAAGCGTGAATTCATTGAAGTGTTTGTGGATTCGATCCTGAAGCCTAGAGGCCTTTCCTACAAAATACAATTTCCTGGGCCGACCGGCACAAACGCTAACGAAGCAGCGCTGGCGCTGGCGCGAAAACATACCGGCCGCTCGAGCGTCATGGCCTTCACGAATGCGTTCCACGGCATGTCGCTTGGCTCTCTGGCGGTGTCGGGGTCGGCGTCAACCAGGGAACTGGGCGGCGTTGCTCGCCACGATGTGATCCGTGTCCCTTACGATGGATATCCGAGCAAAGCTTTCGATTCCGCTAGCTACATCGACTTCGTTTTGGGCGACCCAGGGAGCGGCATAGAAAAGCCGGCCGCAATCATTCTGGAGACCATTCAGGCAGAAGGCGGCTTGAACACTGCATCTGCTGCTTGGCTCACAGAAATTCAGCGCATTTGCCGCAAGCACGGTGTTGTTATGATCGTCGACGACATCCAGGCGGGTGCGGGACGAACGGGCGAGTTCTTCTCATTCGAGTTCGCGGATATTGACCCCGACATCGTCTGCCTTTCGAAGTCCCTAAGCGGATCAGGCAGTCCGTTCTCGATCGTTCTGATTCGCCCCGACCTGGACATTTGGAATCCCGGAGAACATAGCGGGACATTCAGAGGCAACAATTTCGCCTTCGTGAGTGCCGGGGCGATGTGCAAACTGTGGACCGACACGCAGTTCACTGCAGGCGTTGAGCGGACAGCCGCCAAACTGCAAAGACACCTTGATCGCCTCGTTGCCAAATTTCCCAAGTGCATCGAACAAAAGCGCGGCCGCGGTCTGATGGCCGGCCTCAAGTGCCGTTCGCAGGCCGTTGCCGGCCGTGTGCACGATGTCGCATTCGAAAATGGCCTGCTGATCGAATCTTCAGGACCAAATCGCGACGTCATCAAAGTCCTCCCACCGATAACCATCACCGATGACGAACTCGATCATGGCATCGCCATCCTTGATCACGCACTAAAGGAGCAAGCCAATGGAGACTAATCAAGTATCCCAAGCCCCAGCCACCTCGCCTGTTGCGATCAGAGAACGAACCGGCTCGATCAGCACTGCGGACATCATCTCAGTCCTGAAAGGTGAGATCACCGCTCTGCACATCAGGCAAGCTTTCAGCACCGAAATAGCCGAGGAGATTACCGCGAACTTCAGTGGCAGTCCCGGTCTCAAGGAGCGTAAGGATGGCGTCCCCGGACAATATGTCGGCGCATCGCACTACAGGAAGGATGCGGCCACCTATTTCGCAGAGGCGGAAACTGCGCGACCGTACGTCGACGCCCTTTTTGAGAATCTGGTTGATCCCGTCCGAGCACTGTTCGACGCGTTGAAGCGCGAGCTTCGCAAACAGGGCATTGAATTGCGGCTGGCCCGTTCGGAGCACGGTCAGGCTAATGTTTGCCGCGCTCTCAGTTGGTCTGGCAGCGGCACATTCTCCTTGGACCCCCACGACGACGTCGCTCAAGTGTTATGTGCTGGGAACGATTACGAGCTTTCTGCGGTGGCGCACAACACCGTCGCAGCACTCAACTTCTATCCCAGCATGCCCGAGGAAGGTGGCAATCTGCGGCTCTGGAGCCACAAGCCGACAGTCACCGACCGAAAGTCTCAAGGTGTAGAGACTACGGGCTATCCCTATTCGGCAGCCTATCTCGAGGGCGTTCCTTGTCGCGACTTCCAGCTCAGGGCGGGGGATATCGGCCTGATCGATGGCGGTTTCGTTCACGGAGTCACAGGTCAATCTGGCAGCGGAAAGCGTCGCCTGGTATTGAACAGCTTTTTCGGGTTTGCGCGGCCGGATCTAGTTCTCTGGTGGACTTGAAGTTGGATGTCAGGCGACCGACCGGCCCCCGCTGACAGTGAAGGGTAAGCGCTATTTTCGCTGCACCTTGACGCGGGCGCTTTCGACGGATGGCCTTCGAATTGGGAACGGTATCTGGTCTGATCAGACTGCTGTTGCTTTGGCGAAGTTGAAGGGCAGCAGATCGTAGATATCAGCGTCCTCGTTGCGTTGAGGCAATTCGGTGAGGACGTGGCGCAGCCAGGCTAACGGCTCGACGCCACAAGCGCGGCAGGTCAACATCAGGCTGTAGATGACGGCGCTGGCCCTGGCTCCGTCGACGGTATCGCTGAACAGCCAACTTTTCCGGCCAGTGGCAAAGATTCTAATGTCACGCTCGAGAAGATTGTTGTCGATCGGCATGCTGCCGTCCTCGGTGTAACGAGTCAGATATCCCCATTGGTTCAGGGTGTAGGAGACGGCGTCGCCGAGCTTGCTGTCCGGCAAGACTTTTGGGGCGATGTCGTCGAGCCATGCCTTGAGAGCCTGGAGGATCGGGACACTATGTTGCTGGCGGAAGCGGCGAATGCAGTCATCTCGCGTTTCGCCGTCATCGGGGATTTCGTTCCGCGCCTGCCTTTCAACCCGATAGAGCTGTTCGAAGAACCGGAGTGCCTGTTCCGGCGGGCCGCCGCCTTTCTTCCTCGCCTTTAGGGCATCGACGAAGCGCCGCCTGGAATGGGCCATGCAGCCAAGATGCGTTGCTCCTTCCAGCGTGCGCCAGGCGGAATAACCGTCACTCATCACGATGCCGCGGTAATCGCCCAAGAAGGTCTGCGGGTGTATCTGGCCGCGACCCGGCTGATAAT
>NZ_JAMYVL010000023.1:0-111675 GCF_040323955.1 Mesorhizobium sp. M0018
GATCGTACTCGACATTGACGACACCTTCGACGCTGTGCACGGAGGCCAACAGCTTCGCCTGTTCAATGCCCACCATGACGAGTACGGCTTCCAGCCGATCGTCGTGTTCGATGGTGCGGGACGGTTCGTCAGCGCGATCCTGCGACCGGCCAAGCGGCCGAGTGGGCCTGAGATCCGCCCCCACCTGCGCCGTCTGGTGCGGGCGATCCGGATCAACTGGCCGAACATTCGAATCCTGCTCCGCGGCGATAGCCATTATTGCAACCCGCAGGTCATCGACTGGTGCCGCGCCAACGACGTCGACTTCATCTTTGGCCTCGCGCCCACCACGACCCTGCGCAAGCATGTCGCGGATCTGGAGGCCAGCACGACGGCGCGCTTCGAAGCGTCGGCCAAGACAGGCAAGGTCCGCAGGTTCAAGGAGTTCGTTGACGGCGCCGCTAGTTGGAGCCGCGTCGAGCGCATCATCGCGCGGGTCGAGGTCGGCGCCCAAGGTGGCGATATCCGCTTCGTCGTCACCAACCTTGCCGGTGGGAAGGCCAAGGCGCTCTACGAGGATGTCTACTGCCGGCGCGGCGCGGCCGAGAACCACATCAAGTCGTGGAAGACGCATCTTGCCGCCGACCGCACATCCTGCACCAGAGCGACGGCCAACCAGTTCCGGCTATTCCTGCATGCCGGTGCTTACTGGTTGATGTGGGGCTTGCGGGCCGCGATGCCGAGGCGCTCGAGCTTTGCCGTCGCCCAATTCGACACGCTGCGATTGCGCCTCATCAAAATCGCTGCGCGGGTGGTCGAGATGAAATCGCAAATCCGCCTGCACCTGCCGACATCGGTGCCCCGACCAGCGCATCCTGCGCATCGTCCTCGATCGCATCCCCCAACTCGCGACATAACGATGGGGGCAGACGCCCCGAAACGAACCCGTCGACCGCAACCTGCAAACCCTCGCCTGCCATCACGACGAAGCAATCCCGGCGCCTGACGAGGCGCGTGGAAAAGCACCGCAACGGCGACCACAATGTCGCTTCAGGCCGTCAAAAGCTTATCGCCGTGCATCAAGGCGGCTAGAAGCGCGCCGGCAGCCTGGCGGGGGGCTTGGGGTTAGACTGCCGGCGCACGCCACTCATGAAGAGCGGCCCCTTTTTGCGGTTCCGACACCCATAGTCAACCCGGCAGCGTCTGGATGCCCGCTGTGCTCTTTTCAGAGCGGCTCGCGATGCCGGCCATGTCGGCCGATCCTGCCTAGGATGGGGGGCCACTCTCGTCGGCCGAGTTGATGCTCCAGCCAGTATCGCCTTGCCGACCAGCATGGGTTCGCCGTTAGCAATCCATCCTCGCGAGCCAATGCTATCGTGCACGTGTCGCAGCACTCCGGGCGGCTATATCGCCTAAGACAGCATGACGAAGCGTTCCAACTTCCTGTTCGGCGAGCCCGTGTGCAGTTCCTGACTCGGACAGTGGACGAGAATTCTCTTGGCGGTACTGCGCCAGAAGGCATTCGCGTCCAACGGAATCAAGCGACGACTATCAGCCGCAAACGTCACATCACAAGAGCGGTCTTCCACCCATTGCAGATTATCCGACTGATCAGGCGGCGTCCGATATGTCCGACTCTGCCTCAAGAATTCCCACAGGTATGGACAGCGATCTCGCTATCCGATTCCGATAGCCCTTATTGTACTTTAGACCCCGCTCGATGTTTTGGATTTCCTGAGCGGCAAGCCCGCACGCGACCGCGAGGTCCTCGATTGAATACCCAAGGTGCTCACGATAAGCGCGGATGATGTGGGTCCCCTGCGACATAGCCGTCAAGACTGGCTCGGGAATGCGCGAATCCTTCATAAACATCTCCAAGAAGATGGGAGCGCCTGACAAATCGGGAGATTTCCTCCCCGACCCTGGCGCACACCCAGCAAATCAAAAAAATGGACGTCCATTCGGCCGGACCGGCCTCATCCATGGAATGGGCCACTTGAAATTGGCAGCCGGGTCGGAATATGGCGGCTCACCTGCTTCTGATCAAGTTCTAAGAACCTGCCCGCCATGAGATGGCCTGATCGGCTGTAGCGCATTCGACCTGCGATCCTACACGACTCATTCTCCCCGATGGCTTTCTTGAACAGCAACTCGAACTCTCACTGACGCCTCCAGTGGCTATTCGCGGCACCGTCCACCCAGCCTCGCGGACGCTGATACCTTCGACCAATTTCCACCGCCGATGCAGCGAAGATGGACAAGCATCGCCACCTATAAAGGTTCACAATCATTCGACCGTGACCGATTTTGCGAGATTGCGCGGCTGGTCTACATCTGTGCCCATGAAGAGCGCCGTGTGGTAGGCAAGAAGCTGTATCGGCAGCGAGAAGATCATCGGCGCGATAATCTCGTCGACAGCCGGCAGCACGAGCGTGTGCATGGTGTCGAGTTTCGATGCGGCTGCCCCTTTTTCATCGGTGATGAGGATAATCCGCCCTCCACGGGCAGCCACTTCCTGCATGTTGGAGACGGTCTTGTCGAAAAAGCGATCATGGGGCGCGATGACGATCACTGGCATGTTGTCGTCTATCAATGCGATCGGACCGTGCTTCAATTCACCCGCCGCATAGCCCTCGGCATGGATGTAGGAAATCTCCTTGAGCTTCAGCGCACCTTCCATCGCTAGCGGGAAACTGGTGCCACGGCCGAGATACAGGACGTCACGACACTTTGACAGTTCGCGCGACAGGAACTCGATCTCCGGCTGGATGCAGTTGAGTACCTGGCCCATGACGCGCGGCACTTCGGCGAGGCTCCTGACGAGCGCCTGCAGCTCGTCTTCGGTTACGGTCCCGCGGGCTCTGGCGGCGCCGATGGCGAGTGCGGCTAGAACGGCAAGCTGGCAGGTAAACGCCTTGGTGGAGGCGACGCCGATCTCCGGTCCGGCAAGGATCGGGAAGACCGCATCGGCCTCCCGAGCGATGGTCGATTCGCAGGCATTGACGATAGCGCCAATTTTCAGCCCACGCTCCTTGCAGTACCTCAACGATGCGAGCGTATCAGCGGTTTCGCCGGACTGCGAAATGAAAAGAGCCGCCGACTGCGGCGACAACGGGATCTCGCGGTAACGGAATTCGGACGCAACGTCGATTTCAACTGTCAGGCGCGCATAGCGCTCGAACCAGTATTTTCCGATCAGTCCGGCGAGATAGGCGGTCCCGCAGGCCGAGATCGCCAAGCTCGGGATCCTGGCGAAATCGATGCCAGAAACCGTGTCGGCGCGATTCTCTATGATGTTGCTATAGTGACGGAGAGCATGGGCGATGACTTCGGGCTGCTCGTAGATTTCCTTCTCCATGAAGTGGCGATGAGTGCCCTTGTTGGCCAGATCGGCCGCGGCCGTGGAGGTATGGCGCGGACGCTCGACGGGATGGCCGTCGAAATCGAAGATATGGGCGCCCGAATTGCCGACAACGGCCCAGTCGCCCTCGATGAGATAGGTAATTTCATTGGTGAAGGGAGCGAGCGCGATCGCGTCGGAGCCCAGGAACATCTCGCCGTCGCCGTGACCGATCGCCAGCGGTGGTCCGTTGCGCGCCGCCATGATGGTCGACGGATCATCTTCGAAGAGGACGGCAAGCGCATAGGCGCCCCTGACGCGTTTCAGCATGGCACGCATCGCCTCTTGCCGCCTCATGCCCTCCCGGCGGTGTCTTGCCAAGAGATGCGCGACGACCTCGGTGTCGGTATCGGTCTGGAACTCGGCGCCAGCCGCCGCCAATTCGTCCTTCAGCTCGGTGAAATTCTCGATGATCCCGTTATGGACGACGGCGACACCGTCGGTAAAGTGCGGGTGCGCATTGCGTTCCGTCGAGGCCCCATGGGTTGCCCAACGCGTGTGGCCGATGCCGATGTTGCCGCTCAGCGGCTCTTCCTTCAGTCTCCTCTCGAGATTGACGAGCTTGCCCTCGGCGCGCCGGCGGTGCAAGGCACCTTCGGTGATCGTCGCAACGCCGGCGGAATCATAGCCGCGATATTCCAAACGCTTCAATGCGTCGACCAACCGATCCGACACCGGCTGTTGCCCAACGATGCCAACAATCCCGCACATGTTCGTCTTCCATTCTTGCCGGCAGCTTCAGCCCACGCGAGACGGATACCCATCCGGCCGCTTTCATTGGGGATCTTGTAGTAGTATCCGGTAATATTGGTACAATTGATTGTAGGGATAACTATCATCCACCCCATGGATGAGCCCCTGATCTAAAAACTTCTCGTTGCGCCTGACGCCCTCATGACCGAGCGCAAGCCCACACCCCGCGGCACGAAGGACCAATCGGCCATGCGCGACCATCCCGGCTACGCACCTGACACGAAGCGCCGCCGCTCGTGATCACGCGGTGATCGGCATGATCACAAGCACTGTGACGCATGATCGGCATCATCATCATCGGCAGCGTCGGCGCCGTCGGCATGATTCACGTGTTCGTCACGTTGATCATAATCATCGTCGCCGCCGATCTAGTTTCTGATTGCCTGCCGCTGTTGACGCGGCTCTCGCCGGTAGAGTTTAGCCCGCGATGGCCTATCAATAGGCTGTTGGTCGGCATGGCCGAAACCGAGAGTCAGGCGGCGCAGGCCACAGAGCACGTTCAGCGACCGTTTCAGTCAGCGCCGGCTTTGTCGGGGTTCGTAACGTCATCAGGATTCTCGGGGCATGAATGCACTATCACGAAAACGTTGGTTCTCAGTGCTTCGTCCGTATTACTCAAAACCGATTCCCGCAGCGGAAGAACTAGGCGCGTGTCACGTCTTGTACAAGGCACAATAGCAGTGAGAAATGGAGATTGATGCCTGCGCGTTTTCGAATAAGACAATCACCAAGCTGTCACCCGAATTACATCAGGAACTGTCTATAGCCGCCGCCCATCAGGTAGCGGCCACGTTGGATGGCGCGACGCACCTGATCGCGAAGATGGCTACCGGGATGAGACCAATCTTCTTCGACACGGCGTCTCCCGAACAGGGCAATGGCGATCTCCTGATGAGATGCTCCCGCAAGCGAGCCATCCAAAGCCTGGAGCACGATACGCAGACGCGCTCCGCGGGGTTCCGGCGGAAAGCAAGCAGCTGCCAGGCGGCCGCAACCATTGATGTCGTTCAGGAACTGAAGGGCAGCGACATGGAACTTCAGGTGCTGCGGCTGCACGATCGCGTCGACATATAGCCGCAACGGGCGGAGAACGGATGCACCGGAAAGGGCGATCTGCAGACTCCGGCAGTCCTCCCTCAGCAGCACGTGCTGCACGCCGGCAGGTGTCAGCAGGATGTCCTTGCAGCATGAGAGCGAAGGGAGATCAAGCGGTTCAAAATCGTGGTCGAGCCCAACCGGCTCCGCGGCCGCTCGTAGAATACGGGCGCAGTCGCGCGGATCCCAAAAGACCCTTGCCGACGTAGCGTCCGACTGTGGCGCGTCCGCGAAAAAGGAGGCTCCATTGTCTTAGGAAAGATGATCCTGTCGTCAACTCGATTATCTTCATGTCGGCCTGGGCTCCGACAATGCAGGCGGACGGTGCCATTTTGGCGTGGTCGCGCTGAAATTGTGGATTGCGCCGAAGAAACTCCCAGGCCCAGGCAGTGCGTGGCAATCGTCTGGCGTAGTGGTAAGCTTCGTGACGACGCCAGTCCGGCCAGCATACAAGACCGACCGTCGCTTCCTTGGGCAGACCAGCATCCTTCACGGCTCAGGTGTCCACAATGCCGACGGGCCTAGAACCGGTTGCCACAGTACCGGTCCGCTCAGACGTCCCCTGCTGCGGATGCGCAAAAGGCTCGCGCGGGAAATCTCGAGAAACCCGGCCACCGCCTCCGTTTTGCCGACGGACTTGGGTTGTCCGATGCGCGACAATGGCCACGTCGCGAGGCGAAGGATCCGTTCCATGCGCGTGTCCGTCACCGTTACTATCCGGGTCAGATCCTTGGCCAAGCCGAACTCGATCATGCCCGCGAAGAGCTCGTAGGTTGCCTGGGCCAGTCCGCCCGCTGCCTTGGGCGCCGACGGAGGAAGATCGAGCGCGAAACGACTGCTCTCCCATATGTCGGAGGTCGAGGGCACGACGTCAGCACCCAGCAGCACCGGGAACGTGTCGCGCAACATTGTGGGTCCGGTGCTGGGCAAAAGACGCACGCAACCGCGAATTCGCCAGTCGGATCCCTTGAGGAGCAGATAGACAGGCTTCAGATCATCAAACGGGTCTGTTTCCATCTGGTCTTCGGTATCAACTTCCCAATCGAGCCTTTCCTTGAACACCCGAAACCTCAGCCCGTGCATCTCTTTGAGCTCGCTTGCGAACTCGTCGTAAAGGTCTGGTGTTATCAGCTGCATCATGGTCGCCTCCGTGCGGGAATGTGTTCCCGCCATCGAAGGGCAAAGCCGGCAGCGATGCAGCCTGTAGAGGTTTACAGCTATCGTGGCCGACGAATCAGGATCTCGCCTGGCCGGAGGCAGCCAGTCGTGCAACGGCCTGGTTGATCGTTCGAACGCCAAGCTTTGCCTTGGCGTTTTCCAGATGAAAGGTCACGGTGCGCTTTGAGACGCCGAGAAGCTGGCTGATAACCCAAGCCGACTTGCCGCGCGCCGCCCATTTCAGGCACTCGAACTCCCGCGGGGTGAGCGTTACACCATCCACCACGCGATCGTCGGCGAGCCTGCGCCGGACATGGATATGAAAGTTGATGGCCACCAGCTGCAATGCTTTTTCGTAACGTGTCAGTGACCGCAACAGAGGCGGGCGGGACTCGTCGGAAGCAAAGGTCAGGGCAGCAAACCGGCCGCGATGATCATGCATGGATATCGTCAGGCCGCCGCGGATGCCAAACTCAGCCGCACTCTCCAGAATTTGTTGCTGCGAATTCGGCAGACAGTGCCGAGCGCGATCCACACCCCAATCGAAGGTATCCCAGCCTTGCAGCCCGCGCAGGATGACCGGATCAAGACTGTGGTACCGCTGTTGCAGATAACGTGATGTCCAGGATGAAGGATAGTTTGAGATCAATTGCGGGGCGTCGCCGGGGGCCGACGGGTAAGTGAAATAGGCGAATAGCGGAAAATCGAAGCCGGCTGCAGCGGATGCCATTGCCTCACGGAGATCGGCAGCATCAACACTTGCAGACAGTTGCTCGACGAAGTTCTCAAACACGCGATGCATTTGCGCTTTGCGTAACCTCCGTGATCGCTCGATGCCAGGCAGAGACCTTGTTTTAAACGATCCCGGACGGATACAGCGCGTGCCGAGAACCCCGTTAATCTGTTGAAACCCGTGATATTCTGACGTTGTCTATGAGCCGTGTGCCGCCGAGCCAGGCCGCGACAAGCAAGCGTGCAGGTCGGTCAAGGCTTGTCATGGGTCGCAGATCTGCCTCGTCGCGAAGTTCCAGGTATTCGATCTCGCGATAGCCTGCAGCCAGAATTGCTGCGCGCGCTTCGGCAAGCGTTGGCAGGACGGGCGAGCCGCGGGCAAGCCGCTCAGCCGTCTCGAGCAAGACCGATGGTAGCTTGTGGGCAACAGCACGCTCTGCTGGCGAGAGCCGGACATTGCGCGATGATAGTGCAAGACCGTCGGCTTCGCGGACTGTCGGACAAGGAACAATGGTGATTGGAATATCCAGGTCCCGGGCCATACGCCTGACTAGCTGAAGCTGCTGAAAGTCCTTTTCGCCAAAGAAGCCGAAGTCAGCGCTGGTCTGCAGGAAGAGCTTGGCGACGACGGTCGCCACGCCATCGAAATGTCCCGGCCGGAAGGCACCGCACAGGCCCTCGCTGACACCGGACACCGAAACGGTCGTGGCGAAGGCCGCCGGATACATCTCCTCTGCGTCCGGCGCATAAAGCAGGTGCGCGCCAAGCGGTGCCAGCTTGGCGGCATCCTCGTCCTCGGTGCTCGGATACGCGGCGAGATCGGCCTGGCTGTTGAATTGCTTCGGGTTGACGAAGAGCGTCACGATCACCCGGTCGGCCTTCACGAGTGCCGCGCGCACCAGGCTGAGATGGCCCTCATGGAGGACGCCCATCGTTGGCACGACGGCAATCCTCACGCCCTCGCGGCGCCATGCGGCGACGATTTGGCGAAGCTGGGCAACGCTCCTGACAATCGGCACGCTCACGCTGCTTCTCCGCTCTTGGTGGCGTCCCCGTCGGCGGGCTTGGGCGCATCGGCAAACACGTGCTCGGCGGCCGGAAACTGGCGCTCCTTCACTTCCCGCGCATAGGCCGCGATCGCAGCCGCAGCAGCCTCCCCCAGTTCAGCATAGCGCTTGACGAATTTGGGCCGGAAGTCGCCGAAGAGGCCCAGCATGTCGTCGACGACGAGAATCTGGCCGTCACAGGCGGCCGAGGCACCGATGCCAATGGTCGGGGTCGCCACCTCCCCGGTGATCCGGCGGGCGAGCGCCTCGGGAACCTTCTCCAGCACGACCGCAAAGGCGCCCGCTTCGCTCACCGCAAGCGCGTCGCGCCTGATGCGCTCGGCATCCCCGCCTCTGCCCTGCACGCGGTAGCCACCGATGGTGTTGATCGACTGCGGCGTCAAGCCGACATGGGCCATGACCGGCACGCCGCGCGCGGCGAGGAAGCGGATCGTCTCTGCCATCGTTTCGCCGCCTTCGAGCTTGACGGCCGCGCAGCCGGTCTCGGCCACGACGCGCGCGGCATTGCGGAAAGCCTGCTCGGGGCTTTCCTCGAAGGAACCGAACGGCAGGTCGACGACCATCAGCGCCTGCTCGAGGCCACGGCGCACGGCCTGGCCGTGAATGATCATCATCTCCAGCGTCACACCGAGCGTCGAGGGCAGGCCGTGGAGAACCATGCCGACGCTGTCGCCGACCAGCACCACATCGCAATGGGGATCGACAAGCCGGGCGACTGGCGTCGTGTAGGCGGTAAGGCAGACGAGCGGCGTCCCACCTTTGCGCGAACGAATATCCGGCGGTGTGATCGCCTTGGTGTCACCAAACGCACTCAATGGACCCTCCTTCCCCTACGTTACCAACCGCGGGTGTCGCGTTTGCCACATTTTTGTGCAAGTGCGAAGAGCTAAAAATGGTCGTGCAGCTGTGCGGTGTTGACGTGCGGACAGGCGCGCTTACACTTAAATCGATTCAGGCGCCCCCGAGCTGGCCAACCACTTTGGCGAACATGGACGAGCAGGCAAAAGGACCCAGGAAAGACAGAGCCGCCGTCAAGGCCGACGAAGTCAAAGTGGACCTGATCGCCTTTGTCGTCGCCGTAAACGACAGTGAACCCTGTGTCCTCACCATCGGCCAGGCGGACACCCTGCCCTCCGGACCATTTGCGCTTGAGCACCGATCGCTGCAATCCGGTTTGAGGGGGTGGGTCGAGCAGCAGACCGGCCATCCGCTGGGGTATATTGAGCAACTCTACACCTTCGCGGATCGGGATCGCATCGGCGCCGAGCGCCAGCAGCGCGTCATCTCCATCAGCTATCTCGCATTGACCCGCAAGGAACAGGCAGCTGGCTCGCCCAAGTGCGGCTGGCAGAGCTGGTATGAATATTTTCCATGGGAGGACCACCGCTCCGGCACGCCTCCGGTCGTGCTGGACGTTCTGCGACCGCGCCTGATTGAATGGGCAGACGGCGTCAGCGACGCGGCCACGCGACGTGAACGCTGGCAGCGGGCGACGATAGCCTTCGGCTTCGACGACCGCCTTTGGAACGAGGAACTCACGCTTCAACGCTATGAGTTAGTCTACGAAGCAGGCCTGGTCCAAGAGGCCGGAAGCGGACGGGACGCGACGCTGCCTCCGCTGGTGCCCAGCAAGTCTATGGTCGCCGATCATCGCCGCATCGCGGCGACCGGCATTGCGCGGCTGCGCTCCAAGATCAAATACCGGCCGGTCGTCTTTGAGCTGATGCCGCCGGTCTTCACGCTTTTGCAGCTGCAGCGAACCGTGGAGGCGCTTGCCGGCAGGCTCGTGCGTAAGCCGAACTTTCGCCGGCTGATCGAGCAGCAGGAGCTGGTCGAAGAGACCGGAGAGGCAACCGCGGAGACCGGCGGCCGGCCAGCGAAGCTTTACCGGTTCCGCCACGCCGTTCTCGACGAGAGGGTCATCGCCGGGACAAAATTGCCGCTGGCGCGGGGTTGACATCGCTTATACTCACAGCAAGTATATGCTGGTTATTTTCACCTAGAGTATAAGCTGGGAGGGGTCGATGAGCGCCATGCTGCCTGCGACCGCGTTTCTCTACGAGCGCGTCCGACGAGTGATCCCGCCGATCGAATGGCCGGCTTTCGTCGAGGATATCGAGGCGATCCTTGCACTGAAGCGCGAGCGCAACGCCATCATCCTGGCGCACAACTATCAGACCCCCGAGATCTTCCATTGCGTGGCCGACATCGTCGGCGACAGCTTGGCACTGGCCCGCACGGCTGCGACGATCGAGGCGCAAGTCATCGTGCTGGCCGGCGTACATTTCATGGCCGAAACGGCCAAGCTGCTCAATCCGCAAAAGACGGTGCTCATTCCCGACCTGCGGGCAGGCTGTTCGTTGGCGGAATCGATCACGGCAGAAGACGTGCGCTTGATGCGCCAGCGTTATCCCGGCGTGCCGATCATCACTTATGTCAACACGTCGGCCGAAGTGAAAGCCGAGTCGGATATCTGCTGTACATCCGGCAACGCCAAGGCGGTCGTCCAATCCCTTGGCGTTCCCCAGGTGATCATGTTGCCGGACGAATATCTGGCCCAGAATATCGCCGCCCAGACCGATGTGCAGATCATCGCCTGGAAAGGGCATTGCGAGGTGCATGAGCGCTTTACACCGGCCGACATCCGCGAGTTGCGCGAAAGCCATCCCGGCGTAATCGTGCTCGCGCATCCCGAATGCCCGCCCGACGTCGTCGCTGAAGCAGATTTTTCCGGCTCGACCGCTGCCATGTCCGACTATGTCGAAAGGCAAAGGCCGGCACGTGTCGTGCTGATGACGGAATGTTCGATGAGCGACAACGTCGCGTTAGCGCACCCAGAGGTCGAGTTCATCCGGCCCTGCAATTTGTGCCCGCACATGAAGCGGATCACGCTTGCCAACATCCGCATGGCGCTCGAGCAGAACCACCATATCGTAACCATCGAACCCGGGATCGCCGGGCGCGCGCGGCTTGCGGTCGAACGGATGCTGGCAATTTGAGCGCCGATGTCCGCAGCTTCTTCGGGCGGCCCATCATCATCGGCGGCGGCATCGCCGGACTGATGACCGCGCTTCAACTGGCGCCGGAGCCGGTGCTGCTTCTGTCCAGGACGCTGCTGGGAGCTGACAATTCGAGCACGTGGGCACAGGGTGGTCTGGCTGCAAGTTTCGGCGAAGACGACGATCCGGAACTGCACCTGGCCGATACGCTTGCCGCCGGGGATGGTCTCTGCGACACAGACGTGGCGAGCCGCATCCTCCAAGCCGCGCCCAAGGCGATAGAGGGGCTTGCGGGCTTTGGGGTTCCCTTCGACCGTACGCCGCAAGGATCACTGTGCCTCGGATTGGAGGCCGCACACAGCCGACGTCGCATCGTTCATGCGCATGGTGACGGCACCGGGCGTGAGATCATGCGTGCCCTGATCGCGGCTGTGCGTTCCACTCCGTCGATTGTTGTCGTGGAGGGCGCGGAAGCGCGCCGGCTGGCGGTGCGAGAGAATGCGATCCGAGGCGTCTGGGCGAGCGGTTCGATAGGACCTGTCTTCTTCGGCTCACGGCGGGTCGTCCTCGCCACCGGTGGGATCGGGGGACTGTTTCTCGACACCACGAATCCTTCGGGCAGTTGTGGACAGGGCCTGGCGCTTGCGGCCCGCGCTGGAGCTGTCCTTGCCGACCTCGAGTTCATCCAGTTCCACCCGACCGCGCTTGACGGCCCGGAACGCCCTATGGTGCTGCTCAGCGAGGCCGTCCGCGGCGAAGGTGCTGCCCTGATCGACGAAACCGGCCAAGCTTTTCTCCAGAGCGTGCCAGGGGCGGAACTCGCGCCTCGTGATGTCTTGGCGCGCGCCGTCTGGAACCATCTTGCCAACGGCCACCGTGTTTTTCTCGACGCGCGGCAACGGCCTGGCCCGGAATTTGCTCGACACTTCCCGACAATCGCATCAGCCTGTCGTGGAGCCGGCATCAATCCCGCGCGCGATCTCATCCCCATTCGTCCGGCCCAACACTACCACATGGGTGGCGTTGCCGTGGACGGCTCCGGTAGGACCTCCGTCAAGGGGCTGTGGGCCTGCGGCGAAGTCGCTTCGACAGGACTGCATGGCGCCAACAGGCTCGCCAGCAATTCCTTGACCGAGGCCGTCGTGTGCGCGCGCTGGGTCGCTGAAAGTGTCGCCGGAACGCCTGCTCGCAGAACAAAGCCTGCGTTTGCGGACGTTTACCCATCGCCCGCGCCGGCACCCGTGCGTGTTTTCCTGTCGCGCGCACTCGGCATCGTCCGGGATGGTGAAGGTTTGAAAGCAGCCGCACGTGCCTTATTGCCGCTCGCCGAAAGCAAGGACGCGGCCTCGGATCCGGCGGCTGTCGGGCTAATGATCGCGGTTGCCGCCCTGTTGCGCCAAGAAAGCCGCGGCGCTCATTACCGGACAGACTTTCCTCATCATGCGACTGTCGCCCGACGGTCCGAAATCACCCTCGAAGCCGCCTTGGCCGCTGCGCGGGAACTCGGACACTCGCCAAGCCTCGAAAGGGCAAAGTGATGACGCTCTCACCGCTTCCCACGATCATGCTTGAGCCGCTTGTAAGGGCAGCTCTTCTTGAAGACCTTGGCAGAGCCGGCGACTTGACCACGGAGGCCATCGTCCCGAAGGAACACCAAGCGGGAACCGTGCTGGCGGCGCGCCAGTCCGGAGTTGTCGCCGGCCTCGATCTGGCGATGCTCGCTTTCCGCTTGATTGATCCTGATGTCGAAATTTCGGTGGAGCGGGCAGACGGCTGCAATGTCATGGATGGAGAGGTCATTGCATCAGTGGTTGGCCCTGCCCGGGCCATTCTCACAGCCGAACGGACGGCACTCAATTTTTTGTGCCATCTGAGCGGCATCGCTACAGCAACGGCATCGATCGTCGCTGCGGTTCGTGGATATGGCGCGAAGATCGTCTGCACGCGCAAGACGACGCCCGGATTGCGGGCAGTCGAAAAATACGCCGTGCGCGCAGGTGGCGGATCCAATCACCGCTTCGGCCTCGACGACGCAATTCTGATCAAGGACAACCACATCGCCATCGCAGGCGGCGTTCGCCCGGCGCTCGAGCGAGCACGAAGACGGGCCGGTCATCTCGTCAAGATCGAAGTCGAGGTCGATACGCTGGCCCAGTTGGAGGAGGTACTTGGCTTCGCTCCCGATGCGGTTCTGCTCGACAACATGTCCCTCGCCGATCTTCGCCGCGCCGTCGCAATCGTTGGCGGCCGTGCTATCACCGAGGCTTCTGGCGGGATCGCATCCGATACAGCGCGAGCGATTGCCGCGACCGGCGTTGATCTGATTTCAGTCGGCCGACTGACCCACAGCGCGCCGATCCTGGATATCGGCCTCGACTATTGGGGCTCATGATTGCCTGAGGAACGGACAGGATCGAATCAATTGTCCTTTCCGATCGTCATCAATCAGACAGCAAAGCAAGGCAGAACCGGAGGAACAGCATGGACATGCAAACAGCCAGTCCAACGCAGACATCGCCACAGGCTCAATCCCCTGACCCTGGAGCGTGGACCCTGGAGAAGGCTCGGGCACTTCACGATGCCCCCTTCAACAATCTCCTCTTCCTCGCGCAAACCGTGCACCGCCAGAATTTCGATCCCAACAAGGTCCAGCTCAGCCGGCTTCTCAGCATCAAGACAGGCGGATGTCCGGAGGATTGTGGCTATTGCAGCCAGTCGGCGCAGCACGAAACCGGCCTGAAGGCGTCGAAGCTGATGGAGGTCCGGCGCGTCATCGCCGAGGCGAAGAAAGCGCGTGACGCCCGCGCCACCCGCTATTGCATGGGCGCGGCCTGGCGAAACCCCAAAGCGCGCGACATGGATGCGGTGGTGGCCATGGTCGAAGGCGTCAAGGCGCTCGGTATGGAGACCTGCATGACGCTCGGCATGCTCGATCTTGAGCAAGCCTCTCGTCTGAAACAGGCGGGCCTCGACTACTACAACCACAACATCGATACGTCGGAACGCTACTATAGCGAGATCATCAGCACGCGGAGCTTTGCCGAGCGGCTCGAGACGCTCGAGCACGTTCGCCAATCCGGCATCAAGGTCTGCTGCGGCGGCATTGTCGGCATGGGCGAGGAGCCGGTGGACCGGATCGGCATGCTGGTGACGCTGGCCAACCTGCCGGAACATCCGCAAAGCGTTCCGATCAACATGCTGATCCCGATCGCCGGCACCCCGCTTGCCGACGCCAAGCCCATCGAGCCGATCGAATTCGTGCGCGTGATCGCGCTGGCGCGCATCATGATGCCGAAATCGCATATCCGTCTTTCCGCCGGCCGCACCGCCATGACCGACGAGATGCAGGCGCTGTGCTTTTTTGCCGGCGCCAACTCGATCTTCGTCGGCGACACGCTGCTGACGGCGGACAATCCCGGTGAGGACAAGGATACCCTGCTGTTCCGGCGCCTTGGCATCGAGCCGATGGAACTCGAGGCGCAATGAACGGGGCACCGCTTGCCCGCTATGAGGCGACCTTGCAGGGACTGGCGCGCAAGGACCGGCTGCGGACGCTGAAGCCGCGCGCCGGGCGCGACTTCTCGTCGAACGACTATCTCGGGCTTGCCGCCTCCAAAAGACTTGGCGAAGCGGTTGCGGCGGCGATTGCGCGGGGCACGTCGGTTGGCGCCACCGGGTCGCGGCTGTTGCGCGGCAATGCACCGGAACACGAGCAGCTCGAGGCAGACGCGGCGGCATTCTTTGGAGCCGACCGCGCGCTGTTCTTCGGCAGCGGCTACATCGCCAACTTCGCTTTGCTGACTGCGCTGCCGCAGAAGGGCGACCTTTTGGTCCTCGATGAGCTCGCCCATGCCAGCATGCATGAGGGGGCACAGGCCGGACGTGCCGAGTTCAAGCTGGCCGCGCACAACGACGTCGATGCTGTCGAGGACGCGATCAAGCGTTGGCGCGCCGAAGGCGGCATGGGATGCGTCTGGATTGCGGTGGAAAGCCTATACAGCATGGATGGCGACTGCGCGCCTTTGGAGAGCCTGGCCGCGCTTGCCGATCGGCACAACGCATTCATCGTCATTGACGAGGCGCACGCGACCGGCGTCTGGGGACCGGACGGCCGGGGGCTGGCCGCCGCTTTCGAGGGCCGCGACAACATCGTCGCGCTCCACACCTGCGGCAAGGCGCTCGGCGCTTCTGGTGGGCTCGTGACCGGGCCGAGGACACTGTGCGAGTATCTGATCAACCGTTGCCGGCCATTCATCTACGCCACCGCGCCCTCGCCGCTGATGGCGGTCGCGGCGCGCGAAGCGCTCGCAATGCTCGCCGACGAGCCTATGCGGCGTTTTCAGCTGCATGAACGCGTCGCCCTCGCAGGCCGCCAATTGGTCGATCGCTGCGGCGTGATACCAAGTGGCTCTCAGATCCAGCCCTTGGTGATCGGCGATGTCAGGCGCACCATGGCAGTGGCGGCGCGCCTGCAGGCCCGCGGCTTCGACATACGCGGCATTCGTCCGCCGACCGTGCCCGAGGGCACGTCGCGGCTGCGCATCTCACTGACGCTCAATATCGGCGAAGCCGACATTTCCGCCATGGTCGAGGCGCTCGTCGAGGTGTTGGCTCAGACATGACCGGAGGCGACACGACCAAGCGCATCGTCATCACCGGAACAGACACCGGAATTGGCAAGACGGTGTTTTCGGCCGGGCTTGCCGGCCTGCTTGACGGTTTCTACTGGAAGCCGGTGCAATCGGGCCTCGACGGCGAGACCGACAGCGAGGCAGTTGCACGGCTTGCCGGGCTTCCGTCGGGGCGCGTGCTGCCGGAAGCCTACCGCTTGAAGAGCCCGCTTTCGCCGCATCGTTCGGCCGAAATCGACGACGTTTCGATCGAGGCTGCCGATCTTTCGTTTCCGGTTCTGCCGACACCGCTCGTCATCGAAGGCGCCGGCGGGCTGATGGTGCCGCTGAACCGCCGGACAAGGTTCATCGACATATTCGAGCAATGGCAGTTGCCGGTCATTCTGTGCGCCCGCACCGCGCTCGGAACAATCAATCACACCCTGCTGTCGATCGAAGCCCTGCGGGCGCGCGCTATCCCGCTGGCTGGCATCGCCTTCATCGGCGATGAGATGACCGATACGCAACGGACGATCGTGGAATTCGGCGACGTGCCGCAACTCGGCAGGCTGCCGCACCTCGATCCGCTGACGGACAAAACGCTGAGACAAGCGATGATTGCCGGCTTCGACCTCGCTTTGATTGCCGGAGGCGAATGATGACGCAATCCCGTGTGTGGCATCCCTTCACCCAGCACGCGCTCGAGCTGGCGATCCCTGAAATCGTCCTGACTGAAGGCGCGTACCTCCACAAAGCCAATGGCGTGCGCATTCTGGACGCCATTTCCTCCTGGTGGGTCGTCACGCATGGCCACCGCCATCCCCGCATTATAAAGGCAATCGAGACGACCGCCTCGAGCCTCGACCAGATCATCTTCGCAGGTTTCACGCACGAGCCTGCCGAATGCTTGGCCGAGGCGCTCATCGCCCTCGCTCCTCCCGGCCTCGACCGGGTGTTCTATTCCGACAGCGGCTCGACCTGCGTCGAAGTCGCGTTGAAGATGGCGCTCGGTTATTTCCGCAACATCGGCGCGCCCCGCTCGCGCATCGTCGTCATGGAGCACAGCTATCACGGCGACACGATCGGCACGATGAGCGTCGGTGCGCGTGGCGTGTTCAACGCCGCCTACGAACCCTTGCTGTTCGAGGTCGACACCATTCCCTTCCCGGCCGCCGGCCTCGAGCAGGAAACGCTGGATAGATTCCAGGCAGTCTCCCGCGACCGGCGCGCCGCCGCGCTGATCGTCGAACCGCTCGTGCTTGGCGCCGGCGGCATGCTGATGTATCCGGCCTCGGTTCTGACCGGATTGAAGAAGATTGCCGAAGCCTCCGGCACGCTGCTGATTGCCGACGAGGTGATGACCGGCTGGGGCCGCACCGGGAGCATGTTCGCCTGCGAGCAGGCATCGATTTCTCCAGATATCCTGTGCACCTCCAAAGGCTTGACCGGCGGCGTGATCCCGCTGGCGGCCACGCTTGCCACCGATGCGATCTTCCAGGCTCATTATTCAGCGGATCGCAAGAAGACGTTTTTCCACTCGAGTTCCTACACGGCCAATCCGATTGCCTGCGCGGCAGCACTCGCCAATGTCGAGATCTGGCGTGACGAGCCGGTGGCCGAGCGGATCGCGGCCTTGAGCGAGAGACAGGCCGCCGGGTTTCGACGCTTTCGCGACAATGCCAACTTCACCGACAGCCGCGCGATCGGCACGATCCTGGCTCTCGACCTGCGCGCCGGCTCTGCCGGCTATCTGGCCGAGATCGGACCTAAGCTGCGGGCCTTTTTCCTCGAGCTCGGCCTGCTTGTGCGCCCGCTCGGCAATGTCCTTTATCTCCTGCCGCCCTATTGCGTCACCGGCGACGAGCTCGATCGGCTCCATGACGCGATCGAGGAGGCCGGCGAACGCTTCGGCTCAAAGCCATGAGCAGGTTGTCGCGCCTTCTCGGGTTTGGCCATCATGCGCCTGGCCGAAAGGTGGCGAATGCCGAAATTGAGAACAATCTTGGCCTCGAACCGGGCTGGATCGAGCGGCGTACTGGAATCCGGTCGCGCTTCTGGGCAACGGACGAAGACACGCTGTCTGGTCTTGCTGCGCAGGCCGGCGCCATGGCGCTGGCCAGCGCCGGCATTGCGCGCCACGACATCGGTCTGCTGTTGCTTGCCACCTCGACGCCCGACCATCTTCTGCCGCCCAGTGCACCCCTGGTCGCACACAAGCTCGGCCTTGGCCGCGCAGGCGCGGTCGATCTGACCGGTGCCTGCGCCGGCTTCATCTATGCGCTGATGTTTGCGGACGGATTTACCCGCCTGCACGGCAAAGCGAGCCTTGTTATCGCGGCCAATATCCTCAGCCGCCGCATCAATCCCTCTGAGCGCGCCAGCGCCGTGCTGTTTGCCGATGCCGCCGGCGCCGTCGTGATCGGTCCGTGCGAGGATACTGGTCGGGGGATTCTCGGTGCCTCCGTGGATTCGGACGGCTCGCGATACGGCCTGATCCAGATTCCCGCAGGAGGAAGCAACATCCCGTTCCACGGTGACCTCGACCTCGCGCAAACCCGAATGACGATGACCGACGGCCGCGAAGTGTTCGCAAAGGCCGTCGAGATGATGACCGATTGCTCGATAAGCGCGCTAGCCGCTGCCGGAGTGCGACCACAGGATGTCGACCGGTTCGTGCCGCATCAGGCCAATGCTCGCATTTTCGATGCTGTCGGGAGTAACCTCGGCATAGCGGATCAAGCAATTGTCAAGACGATTGCCGAATACGGCAACTCTTCGGCCGCGACGATCCCGCTCTCACTGTCGCTCGCCAATCAAGCGGAGCCGTTTCGGCCGGGCAAGAAAATACTCCTGGCGGCGGCAGGTGCGGGACTCAGCGGCGGGGCGCTCGTCGTCGGGATTTAGCCCAGCGAAGCTGCTCAATATCAGGACTGACTTTGTGAGATGAATAGGACAACGGGACCAATGCGAAAATAGTCGCCGGCAAGCTGCACGGCATCCACGTCACCGAGCAAAGCTCAACTACCACGGTTCGATACTGCTCGACCCTGACCACGCGAAGAACCCGGGATCCTGCCAATGGATTCGTGGAGACATGGAGCAAGACTTCCGGCGCACGAATCTCGACCTATGTCATCCTCGGCGAGCGCGGCTCTCGATGCTGCATCCTCAACGGCGCGGCCGCCCGGAACCTGCCAGCCCACTCCATCCATCTGGACGAAGCGCACATTCCTGTCTGAAGCCGCGGATCGTTACGTTCGTCATCAACAATGTCGTCGGCTTCTCGCCGATGGCAATGCGCTGACGCGGACGGCGTTGACGATTACATCGGCAGGGGCGCTTCAGCAGAACTTTCGCCGGTTGATGGAGCAGCAGGAACTGGTGGAGGAGACCGGCGAAAGTGCTTTTGATACCGGCGGTCGGCCGGCGAAGCTTTATCGCTTCCGCCACCATGTCCTCGACGAAACGGCGGTCGCCCGGACAAAATTGCCGCTGGCGCGGGCTTGACATCCTTTATACTCAACGTAGAAATATACCCTTATAATCAATTCGATTATAACGAGAAATTCATTCGCACCGTCCGAACCCACGGTCTCGCTCGGGAAGCCCGTATGAGTGGATCGAAGTGATCTTGGAAATGAAACGCCAGAGGACGGGCTTTCAACCTTTGTCGTGAAGGAGGTGCCGCGCGAGTGGGCCAATGCCTTGCGGCAACGGTGAAGGATGTATACCGCCAGTAAACGCATGCGTCAAAGTCGCTACCGAATGTACAGTTCGTCTAAATGTGGGATACGTTCGATTTGCAAGTAACACTTGGAGAAGTGTCGCATAAAGGAAACGTTTAATTACATAAAGCAGGCAAGCTAAACTTTAAACTTGCACAAATTAGCGTAGGGCGCCCTGTTCCATGGCGCCTTTTTTAAGGATTATCATTAGACTCTCTCCCGGGGGAACTGTGGGTGAAGAAACAACGCATCGTCCTGCTGGCAGCTGTTTTGGCGTCTGCCTTTGGCTTTTTTTTGCTGATCCTGATCCTGCAGATGGTCAGTTTTTTGGTTGACTAGGCACGCGCAAGCGGGATGGATCGCGCAGAGACACGCGGAAGTTTTTTTCGCCAGCGAAACCCCGACGACCTGATGGGGAGTCGCGCCAGCAGGGTGGGAGCCACGTCCAGTGCCACCGACCATGCGAGATGCCGATTGTTGGCGCGTCTGTCAGTTCGCGCGGCCATATTCATTCTGGTGCCGATCTGTTGCCTTTTCTGCTTTTCCCATGCGTTTTACGCCGAGCCAATTTGTGAAGCGGGCGGTCAATGGATCTGCGCCTCGCGATTGCCTGCCGTTGCCTTTTGATCTGGGCGGCATAATCCGAGAGCGAACGCTGCAACCGCGGTTCGAATTGCGCGAAGTTGAACCGGACTTCATCCGCCGTCAGGAACTGGTGGGTTGCGCCGGGAAAGCCGGCGACCATCACAAGGTCGCCTTCCTTGACGCCTGCACAGGCTATGGGTAGCCAACTCTTCGGCCGGTAAGGCACATTGTCGCGCGCATATGGCCGGGAGGAACCATCAGGAGCGACATAGGCGCGATAAAAGCCGAAGTCGCCTGTGCGGCGCGGCCACATCCAATTGTACGTTTCGCCGCCGAAGTTGCCGATGCCGAGCGCGGGCGCATAGACAAGGCGCACGTCCTCGATTTCGAGCTTCTGCTGGAGATAGTAGGAGGCGCCGCCATAATAGGCCCCTACGTCGCACCGGCGATTGGGCTGTCCTTCACATGCGGCGATCAGGGCCTTGCGGTTCGTGGCGAGCCGCTCATATCGGGCAAACCCATTCAGCTTGTCCGAGACGCCCTTGAGTATTTCGGCGGTCACATCCCGCATGTCCTCGATCACATGGATTCGGCTGCCTGGCGCCGCGGGCAATTCTTCACCCAGGGCTCTTCGCCAGAAAGCCGTCTGTGAGATAGTCCTGGCCTTCTTTGCTGTGGTATTGGATGGATTCGAACACGCAGTGATGATTGGTTGCGACCAGCCCTTGTGGACTGACGAAGGAGGCGGAGCATCCGCCCAGTGATACGATCGCGTTGAGCGGGTCAGCGTCCAGACGGCCGCATGGCCGCGCCCACTTCCGCAGTCTGGCCCGGCATCCACATACCTTCGTCCGCCGAGGTAGCCGTGACCGTCCAGAGCAAGGCGATGGCAGTTGCTTTGGCCAAACATTTCAAATTCGAGTTCATGCTGATGGCGTTCACCTCTCATATTTGTCGCGCGCAACGTTTGCGGATCATCCGCTGCACGAATCGTGCCAAATGAATAAAGCCTTCAGTTACAAATGGTGAGCCGCCCCATCCATGTCCGATCTCCGACGTCTTTCACGTAAAGGGCTCGGTGCTTCCATGCTCGTTTGCTCTTCGCCCGTCCCTCTTCCGTCTTGACTAGCAGGAGCCTACGGCCTATCTCACTGCCGCGTTAGCACTCGCTTCTGGTGAGTGCTAACCACGCTCCGGCAACGGAGAACCGTTCAACATCCGCACCAGGGAAATCCAAAAATGGCAAAGTCGAATTTCCGGCCGCTGCATGACCGCGTGGTCGTTCGCCGCGTCGAGTCCGAAGCGAAGACCGCCGGCGGGATCATCATCCCCGATACGGCTAAGGAAAAGCCGCAGGAAGGCGAGATCATCGCCATCGGTTCCGGCGCCCGTGACGAGGTCGGCAAGCTCGTCCCGCTGGACGTCAAGGCCGGCGACCGCATCCTGTTCGGCAAGTGGTCGGGCACCGAAGTCAAGCTCAATGGCGAAGACCTTCTGATCATGAAGGAAGCGGACATCATGGGCGTCATCGGCTGAATATCGGCCTCACCCTCATTTAAATCTTCGGGCTCAATCCAAGCCCCTGCCAGGAGCTAAAAATGGCTGCCAAAGACGTAAAATTCTCCCGCGACGCTCGCGAGCGCATGCTGCGCGGCGTCAACATCCTCGCCGACGCGGTGAAGGTCACGCTCGGCCCAAAGGGCCGCAACGTCGTCATCGACAAGTCGTTCGGCGCACCGCGCATCACCAAGGACGGCGTCACCGTCGCCAAGGAAATCGAGCTTGAAGACAAGTTCGAGAACATGGGCGCGCAGATGGTTCGCGAAGTTGCTTCGAAGACCAACGACATCGCCGGCGACGGCACCACGACCGCGACCGTTCTGGCACAGTCGATCGTCCAGGAAGGCCACAAGGCGGTTGCCGCCGGCATGAACCCGATGGACCTCAAGCGCGGCATCGACCTCGCCGTCGCCGACGTCGTCGCAACGCTGATCAAGAACGCCAAGAAGATCAAGACCTCGGAAGAGGTTGCCCAGGTCGGCACTATCGCCGGCAATGGCGACGTTTCGGTCGGCTCGATGATCGCGGAAGCGATGCAGAAGGTCGGCAATGAGGGCGTCATCACGGTCGAGGAAGCCAAGACCGCCGAGACCGAGCTCGAAGTCGTCGAAGGCATGCAGTTCGACCGCGGCTATCTCTCGCCCTACTTCGTCACCAACGCCGAAAAGATGGTTGCGGATCTGGAAGACGCCTACATTCTTCTCCACGAGAAGAAGCTCTCCAACCTGCAGGCCATGCTGCCGATCCTCGAGGCTGTCGTGCAGACCTCGAAGCCGCTGGTCATCATCTCGGAAGATGTCGAAGGCGAGGCCCTGGCCACGCTGGTCGTCAACAAGCTGCGTGGCGGCCTGAAAATCGCCGCCGTCAAGGCGCCGGGCTTTGGTGATCGCCGCAAGGCCATGCTGGAAGACATCGCCATCCTCACCGGTGGCCAGGTCATTTCCGAAGACCTCGGCATCAAGCTCGAGAATGTCGGCCTGAACATGCTCGGCCGCGCCAAGAAGGTGTCGATCTCCAAGGAGAACACCACCATCGTCGACGGCGCCGGCAAGAAGGAAGAAATCCAGGGCCGCGTCGCCCAGATCAAGCAGCAGATCGAGGAGACCACCTCGGACTACGACAAGGAGAAGCTGCAGGAACGTCTCGCCAAGCTGGCGGGCGGCGTTGCCGTCATCCGCGTCGGCGGTGCGACCGAAGTGGAAGTCAAGGAAAAGAAGGACCGCGTCGATGACGCCCTCAACGCGACCCGCGCGGCCGTCGAAGAAGGCATCGTTCCCGGCGGCGGCGTCGCACTGCTGCGCGCTTCGCTGAGCATCAAGGCAACCGGCGCCAACTCCGACCAGACCGCGGGCATCAGCATCGTGCGTCGCGCGCTGCAGGCTCCGGCCCGTCAGATCGCGGCCAACGCCGGTGCGGAAGCATCGATCGTTGCCGGCAAGATCCTTGAGAACAAGGGGGCAACCTTCGGCTACAACGCCCAGACCGGCGAATATGGCGACATGATCGCCATGGGTATCGTCGATCCGGTCAAGGTTGTGCGCACGGCCCTGCAGGACGCGGCCTCGGTCGCCGGCCTGCTGGTCACCACCGAAGCCATGATCGCGGAGGCTCCGAAGAAGGAGTCGGTTGGCGGCGGCATGCCGGCTGGTATGCCCGGCGGTGGCATGGGCGGCATGGGCGGTATGGATTTCTAATCCAGCCCCCTATCAACCTACAGCGGAAAGGGCGGCAGCAATGCCGCCCTTTTTTGTGTGCCGAGCATGATCGACAGCTTTAGACGTGCAAGTCCTCTACCCAGCCTGATGGCGGCGAAGCGCAACGGCGTCGTCGTGAGACGGGGTCTGGCCGTGTCCTTTCGTTCAGCCGCTGGTCGAAACTCACGATGATCGTGCTGCCTTCCGCCGTGCCGTCGATCTTTACAGGGCTGCGAGAAGGCCTTGCTAACGGCTGGCAGACCCTGGTTGCGGTAGAACTCATCGCATCATTCGAAGGGCTCCGATACCTGATGGCCTATGGTCGTCAGCTCTTTCAATTGGAACTCGTCTTTTCGGCCATGATCGTGGTCGGCCTGACCGAATTGGCGATCCACGGCCTGCTCACGCTTGCCGAAAACTATCTGCAACGCTGGCGTCCGGAGACCCCACGATCAGCCTGATCACGATTGCAGGTCGGGATAGGCTGTCGCGGCGCTTCCATCGCACCGCTGGCCTTCCGCTTCATCGGCCGACATCTGCGGCCGCTTGCGGTGCTGATGGCGCTGCTCGCGATTTGGGAGTTGCTCGCCCATGCCGGCGCTGCTGACCCACGTTTTCTACCGCGGCTGGAAAAGGTGGCGGCCCGCGGCATGGCAGAGTTCAGCCGAGGTGGCCTCGGCTCCAATATTCTGGTGAGCCTGGAACGTGACCTGATCGGTTTCGTGTGTGGCAGTGTGGCGGAATCGCGCTTGGTCTGGTGATCGGATTTTCTCGCCTCATCGAACGCCTGAGAGGCTCGTGGTCGCGGTTGTGTTACCGCTATTACGTGACTTGATCACGTTGACGATGCCAGCACCTTCATTGGCCACTTTCTGGACCATGTACGTCACATCAGGCTCCCCCGCCCGATCGACACGAGCCGGCTCTGTAACCAAGCCGCCGTCATATGGCGGTTCCACGACGACACTGGCGGCAGTCGTCTTCTCAGCGGCCACAGGTGGACGTTTCACCATGACGCCAACGAATCCGATGGTGGCAAGGACAGGCAGACCAAGCACCGCGTAGAAGCCGTACTCCGCTGGAGTGCGCCTCGGAAGTGGAGCGACAACGGCCTGATTTGTCTTGCCGTGCCGACATTGTCAGCACGCTTTTCGAAGCCTCTGAATTCCTTAGTGTCCATCCCAGCTCGACTTCCGACCATCCCCATTTCCGGCTGCCCGCGGCACGGTAGCCCTTGGCCTCTTGCTGCGCTCGAGCGGATCAGCGTGCCGTCCGCCTCCTCTGGCTGATCAAAATGTCTGCACCCATTTGGGAATGGCCGCTTCGCGCAAAAGTATTCCCCCGTGAGCCGACTTTCCGAATTGGCTTAACTTCCAAATCTGTGGCTTTGCCGGCATTGCGGACCGCGGAGTTCCGACCACTCGCCCAAGGGTATGCCATGGCGTTTCGTCTCTTTGTTCCGATCCTTGCCGGTGCAACGCTGCGCGAGCGGCTGCTCGCCTGCATCGGGGCCATGATCGGCATCGCATTGACTGGCGTGATCAGTGCGCTGGCGAACGGGTCTGGCCCACATGTCGCACTGCTGGTTGCTCCAATGGGAGCATCGGCCGTGCTGCTCTTTGCCGTGCCTTCAAGCCCGCTGGCGCAACCTTGGTCGATTATCGGTGGCAATACGGTTTCGGCGCTGGTCGGGGTGATCGTGGCGCATTTCGTGCATGAACCCGTCCTTGCTACCGGCGTTGCGGTGGCGCTGGCCATCGCCGCTATGTCATTCACGCGCTGCCTGCATCCGCCGGGCGGCGCCGCCGCCTTAACTGCGGTGTTCGGCGGACCGGCCGTCTTCAGTTCCGGCTTGCTGTTTCCCTTCGTTCCGGTAGCGCTGAACTCGATCGTGCTGGTCGCACTCGGCTACGGCATCCATAAACTGTCGCGGCGCAACTATCCACATGTGGCGGCCCCCGCCCTTAAAAGCGCGCATGGAACCATCGATCCGCCGGCGCGGGAGCGGGTCGGCTTCCAGCCCGAGGATATCGATGCCGCGCTCGGCGCGCTGGAGGAAACCTTCGATATCGACCGCAACGATCTTGAGCGGCTGCTGCGGCAGGTCGAGTTGCAGGCGATGGTGCGCTCCCACCGCACCCTGCTGTGCGAGGACATCATGTCGCGCGATGTGATTTCGGTCGATGAACATGCGCCTGCCGACCAGGCGCGTCATTTGCTGCTCGATCACAACATCCGGACGCTGCCGGTGACCGACGCCGACGGCGGGCTGGTCGGTGTAGTTGGCCTGCGCGAGCTGACGAAGGCGACCGACGCGGTGAGGGCTGTGATGTCGAAGGCTGGCACCGCCTCTCCCGATACGCCGGCGATGAGCCTGCTGCCGGTCCTCACCGACGGCCGCAGCCATGCCGTGGTCATCGTCGATGCCGAGCGACGCATTATTGGGCTGATCACCCAGACCGACCTGCTGGCAGCGGCAGCGCGCGTGCACATGGCGGACACAACGCTGGCAGCGGCATAAAATAGTGATCCGGACTTGCTCAATCCGGGAACCCGATGGGGCGCCAATAGGATAGTGGTATTAAGTGCAGCCTTCCGCCTAAGACAATTCCTTTTTACGAGTAGATCAACCCTGAAACGCGACCGCGTGCTCAGGCATCTGGTTCACGTAGGCCAAGTACGACTGCAACAACGGAACACTCTTCAACCTTGCCGGTGGCCAGAGCCAGTCCGCTATGTCGACTAAAGGCGTGCGGACTACAAATGGAACCATCTGGTGGACGGCTCCTCTGCAACGATGGTAGCGCGGTTCGCATGTCCAAGGCTGGCTTGAAGCTCTACGTCGCGGGTTGAATGATCCTTGGCAAGGGTCGCGGCTCAGACGCCGAGGACGCGGTTCGCAATTCCATGCAGGTGGTCCTTTCCTTTGGTTCCTGCATTTCGCCTATGGTGAGGCGCGGCCGACTCCCGTCATGCATCACGCCGACGACCGCCGCTTCCTCGCCGCGCCAAGGGTTTGACTAGGCCGACGATAGACCATCCGATAAGCAATTCCGAAACGATGTGGCTTCCTTGCGCCAAGTCGGCTCTGTCGAACAGCGATGTCAACATGATCCTGAGTTCCGAGGGTTCGCCGCGCATCAATCCTATAACCTTGATGACGTTCCTGCCTAGGAGGATGAGGCTGCTCCAACACGTCCACGGTGTTAGGAATTGCCATTGCACGAGTTGATCTCGGACTTCTTCGTCGCGCATCGCCAATTTCCAGCCCAATACCGCGCCTACGCTTGGTACCCCAACCACGCGGCCTATCGCCCTCATGCCCGCTTCGAGGACCCTCCAGGATCGGGCCTGTTCGGATAGGTGTGGGAGGCCGAGGCATCAGAGGGAACGGCCAGACGCTACCATGAGGATGCGCCATCTGCCGAAGAGCCGTACCGTTACCTTCGTCACTGTGCGGAACGCGGGGCGACCGTCGCTTCAGCCATCCGGCTTTGGGTGTCATTTCTCCCCTGGCGGAGTCCACCGCCCCCGACAAAAGCCTGACCTTTGCCAGTCTTCTACGGGCAAGCGTTCGCGCCAAAAGTTCAAAGCCGCGTCCATAACATTCAACAATGAAAGCCAGCCTCATCAGATCGAGCAGAAAGTCGTCGATGGCATGTGTGAGCGCGTCAGACTTTTGTTCAAGCTGAAGCAGCAAGGCGCGCGCCTCTTCGATCGCGGCCCGGCAACCGTCTGCGTTTATCAGGAATCAATCCTGTCTAAGATCTGCAAGCCCTCACCTCGCCCCAAAACCAGACTCAGCGCATCGAACGCCGTTGGAGAGAGTTTCCGACGAAAGAACATCGTCGCGTTTCGCGAAAAGGCATCGCTCGGCAAAGTGCCCGTTGATGAAGCATGCTGCGTCAAACGACAAGCAAGAATCCGGGCTCCACCCAGTGATGTCTTCGAAGGCGGGGTGAGCCGGCTCGGGCATGCGTCTCGGCCGCAACCCTTAATCACGAGAAACTGTGCCGCAAGGGAAACAGTTTCTCTCTATTCTTCTAGCCGCCACGGTTCAGCCTAGATTACATGGGAAACGGCAATAACGGAAAGCAAAGGTTGGCAAAATGAGTAGGGTGGCTGGATCAAATGAAGATTTGGCTGCACCAACGACCTTTGCGCCACTTTTGCAGCCCACCTTTCGGTCGATCTGGCTCGCCACGCAAGTCTCGAGCCTCGGCTGGTTGATGCAGACTGTTGCCATCAGTTGGCTGATGGCTACCATCTCGACTTCCGATCTGATGGTTGCGCTGGTGCAGGCTTCATCGAACCTGCCCGCTTTCATTTTGTCCGTGTTCGCCGGGGTTCTCGCTGACAATTTCAGCCGTCGCAGGGTTATGTTCGCCGGCCGCTGCCTTATGGTGATAGCATCTGCGATGCTGACCGCTGTTGTAGCGCTGGGCTTTGTCGACCCATGGATGATTCTCGGCTTCAGCTTTTTAATCGCATGCGGCGGCGCTCTCAACGATCCCGCCTGGCAGGCGTCGGTTGGCGATATGGTGGACCGGCGCGATGTTCCCGCTGCCGTTACCCTGCTTTCCGTTGGCTTCAACACCGTACGGACCGTGGGCCCGGCGCTCGGCGGCATCGTGGTTGCCTCCTTCGGGCTTTTGGCCGCTTTTACCGTGACCACCCTCACCTATTTGGTACCCTTGGCCACCATATGGCGCTGCAAGTGGAAGGTCCGCTCGTCGCCTCTTCCGCGCGAGTCGATGAGGAGGGCCATCTATGACGGGCTGCGCTTCACGGCGATGTCATCGGAAATCAAAGCGGCGATCGCACGCGGAACCCTCTTTGGCCTGGCGAGCATCGCCATACTCGCGCTGCTGCCGCTGATTGTCCGCGACCAGTTGGGAGGAGGCCCGCTCGCCTATGGCACGCTCATGGCAGGTTTCGGAACAGGCGCGGTCTTCGCCGGCCTCTCCAACAGCCTATTCAGACGGAGCTTGTCGCAAGAACAGCTGATGAGGCTCTCCTGCGTCGCCTGCGCGGCGTGCTCCCTCTCCCTTGCGCTGACCTCTTCGATCGCAGTCGCAGCAATTGCACTTGCTTTGGGCGGCGCAGGCTGGGTCACTGCCTGGTCCGGGGTTGGCGTGAGCGTGCAGCTGGCAAGCCCGCGCTGGGTCGTGGGGCGCACGATCTCCATCTACTATGCATTGATAGACGGCGGCATCGCGGCCGGCAGCTGGGTGTGGGGCACGGTTTCCCAGAACCATTCGCTGACCTGGGCCCTCGCGGGTTCCGCTGCAGCCCTGCTGATCGTCGCTGCAGCCGGCGTTCTGTTTCCTCTTCGTGAGCGCCGCGAGTCCGAGCCCGATCCTTTGGAGGAATTCGACGCCCCAGCTGTCGCTCTCAATTTGAAGCCGAGAAGCGGGCCGATCGTGGTCAAGGTCGAATATCTGATAGCCGAGAGAAATGTCGAGGCCTTCCTCGACCTCATGCGGCAGCGGCGCCATGTACACAGCCGCGTCGGTGCTCGGAACTGGACGCTCCAGCGCAACCTTCAGAAGCCTATGCAGTGGACAGAAACGTTCCGAACGCCGACCTGGACCGACTACCTTCGCCTCAATCATCGTCTCACGGAAGTAGACAAGGAACTGGACGAGCGTGTCTTCCAGTTACACGCGGGAGAGAAAGCGCCTCAAATGACGCTTTCGATTGAGCGGCCGACAAGCTCGGCCCGGAAACCCGACCAGTCAATCCTTCACCTTCCCCGTCATTGAAGCCTGACCTTCCCATATCTGGGCATCAGCGATCGTTAAAGATCCGGGTGATGGATGAGAATCTCGGCGGCATCCGTGTCGTGCGTGCCTTCGCCGCGCAGCCGCACGAGTTGGAAAAGTTCGACCGCGCCAAGCAGGACGCGCCTTGATCTCGCCAATGAGCGCGTTGACATCCGTGTCGGCAACACCAGCGCCATGAATTTCTCGTTCCTGACCGCCATGGGCCTGGTGCTCTGGTTCGGTGGCCAGAAATTGGTCGCAGGTCAAATCAGCGTCGGCACGCTGGCCCTGTTGCTCACCCTCATGACCATTCTGCAGATGCCGGTGCGCCAGCTCGGATTGATGGTCAACTCGTTCGCGCGCGCCTCGACCTGCGGCACGCGGCTGTTCGAGTTGCTCGACGCCGAACTTGACATCGAGGACGCAGCGGGCGCCAGGGATCTCGTCGTCACCGACGGCGTGCTGCGCTTCGACAATGTCGGTTTCTGCTACGCGGGCTCGAGCGGCCGCCCGACGCTCTCCGGCATCCTTCGAGGCGAGCAATGCATCGCCGTCTAGGCAAGGCGAATGCTCCGGACTTCCCAGCCTTTCTTGCCTTGCCCGCATTCGACAAACACCTTCTGTCCCGCCACCAGCACGCTGAGCCCTGAGCGCGTCAGGGCGCTGGCATGAACGAAGACGTCCTTCTCACCGTTGTCAGGAGCAATGAAGCCGAAGCCCTTTTCGGGTTTGTACCACTTGACCGTGCCCCCGCTCTCCAGCTGCGCACCGGTTTCAACGAAGGTCCCTCCAGCGACGCGCGTATGTGACGGAGTTTTCGCGCGGAGATCGCCGATCTCCAGCACCTGCGCGACTTGATGACCTTTTGGACTTTTTTCGACCGTGATCTTGAGAGGCGTTCCCGCGGCAACATCCCGGCTTCCGGCCGCCTCTAACACTCGCACGTGCAGATAGGCCTCCGTGCCGTCCGACAGTTTGACGAAGCCAAAACCCTTGCTGACTGTGAACCACAATACCTCCGCATCGACAGGATCTGCCGTCACGGTCGGCGGGCGCTGAAAATAGCTTGGCTCGGAAGTCCGTTCCGAAAAGGAAACGGGGTCATCGTCATAGCGATGCCGGCGTGGCTCGCGATGGTCTCGATATTTGCCCATGATCATCTCGACTGGCATGGATGGCGCACTGCGCTACCGTCAAGATAATCTCAATCGGGCGACGCGTTTATGTCAAAAAGGCCGTGAAGACCGCAGCTGTGCCCGGCCTGTCGGCCGAACCCTCTGAAACTAGATTCATTTCCCCTGAAACAATAGTGCCGGCGAGTCGATTTACTGACTCGCATAGGTTGTGTTGGAGCGAGAGTGCTATGATGCTGGCGCGGGCGCACTGGAAGGGCTTTATCAGGCATTGCGGAAAGCCTGCTCCGGGTTTCTTCAAAAGGAACCGAACGGCGGGTCGACGACCATTTGCGCCGGCTCCAGGCTACGGCGCAGGTCTGACCGTGCATGATCATCATCTCCAGCGTCACGCCCAGCGTCGACGCCAAGCCGTGGAGAACCATGCCGCGCTGTCGCCGACGAGAACAACGTCGCAATGTCGATCGACGAGCTTTGAATCGGCGCACTCAATGGGCCTCCTTCCCCAAGCACGGATGTCGCGTTGGCACTTTTTGTGCAGCTGCGAAGAGCTAAAATCGCCACGACGGGTGGTGTTGACGCGCCGACAATTATCAGACAAAAACGGAATTCAATCGGTTCAGCGGCCTACGCGGCAGGGCTCTGCTCAACAACCTCGGGGACCATGGACGAACGCGCAAAAGGGATTAGGAAAGGCGGAGCTGGAGGCAAGGCCAACGACGTCAATGCGGACTTAATCGCCGTTGTGGTCGCCATGGACAGCAGCGCCCCCTGCGTTCTGACCATCCCGCAGGCAAACGCCCTGCCCTCGGGCCCGTTCGAGCTTGCTCACCGTTCGCTGCAGTCGGGCCTCAGGGGATGGGTGGAACAACAGACCGGCCAGCCGCTCGGCTATATCGAACAGCTCTACACCTTCGCCGATCGCGACAGGGTTGGCGCTGACGACCGCGTGGTCTCTATCAGCTATCTGGCGCTCACCCACCAAGACGAAGCTGGCGACCCGGCCGGGCGACACTGGGGAAGCTGGTACGACTATTTCCCGTGGGAGGATCACCGCTCCGGCACACCGGCGGTCGTGTTGGACGAATTGCGGCCGCGCCTGATGGAATGGGCGGATGGCACTGACGACAGTACGACACGCCTCGACCGACGACGGCGGGCGGCGATCGCCTTCGGCTTTGACGACCGCCATTGGAACGAGGAACTCGCGCTTCAACGTTATGAGCTGCTCTACGAAGCCGCCCTGGTGGAGGAAGCAATACGCGCCGGACATTCCGCTGCGCCCACCTGGGTCTCGGGCAGATCGATGATCGCCGATCATCGTCGCATCCTGGCGACCGGCATTGCGCGGCTGCGCTCCAAGATCAAATATCGGCCGGTCGTATTCGAACTGATGCCGCCGGTCTTCACGCTTTTGCAGCTGCAGCGCACCGTGGAGGCGCTTGCCGGCAGGCTCGTGCGTAAGCCGAACTTTCGCCGGCTGATCGAGCAGCAGGAGCTGGTCGAGGAGACCGGTGAGACAACCGCGGAAACCGGCGGCCGGCCGGCGCAACTTTATCGCTTCCGTCACGCCGTTCTCGACGAGAGGGTGATAGCCGGAACAAAATTGCCGCTCTCGCGGGCTTGACCCGCCTTGCGCCAGCAGCCCTGACGATGTCGCGGACGGCTTGGCCCTTGTGAGAACCGGGATTGTCGAGAATGACGATGTCGCCCGGCTTCAGTGTTTTGTTGAGTTCGGTTTCGACATAGACGCGAAAGGCCTGCGTATTGATGGGTCCGTCAATGACCCAAGGCGCCTCCACCCGACATGCCGCAGCGCGGTGATGAAGGTCATCGTCTTCCAATGGCCATATGGTGCGTGGGCCATCAGCCGCTTGCCGCGCACACCCCAGCCGCGCAACGGCGCCATGTTGGTCTTGACCCATGTTTCATCCAGGGAGACCAGGCGCGTAGGGTCAATGCGGGTCTGATAGCGCATCCATTGCGCACACCCGCGCATCAGCTTTGGCTTGAGCTGCTCGGCCGGCAGAACGGTTTTTTTGAAGCTCTTGCCCTCGCGGTGCAGGAAGCGACCGACGCTCGCAGGAGACCACGTTCAGCCAGTGCCGCCGTCAATTGATGAAGCGTCATGTTGGCATCTCGCTCAACCTCGCCCAGGACGAAAGCACGGTGCTCCCCGTCGATCAGATAGGGCCGATGACCACCCATCTTGCCGGGTGCCGCACTGCCACGGCGACGCTTGCGGCCTCGGGCGTTTCCTGGGCGAAGGCGGTGGCGATGAAAGCCGAGACGACGCCACAGACTGGGCTGGCGGATAGTAGTTCGCGAGTCAGCCACGGTAGCGGTCGCTACGAAGCGCGCAGCACTTTGTCATCGGTACATTCCGTCCCATGCCTGAAATGAGCAGTGCAGCCATGTCGCCTCCTCCGCAGTCACCGTGGCGAAAGCAATCCTTCCGCTGCCACACGGACCTAATGTCGCCTGGCACTAGCTTGCTTCAGCAAACCACTTAGCGCAATTCTCAGGAGCTACCGTGCCCGCACCGCAGGCGAGGTCCGGGGAGGCTTGCTCACTCAGTTTGCCATTCTGGAAAGTCGCGTTCTTGCCAACGCGCATATTCGAGATATTCTCTCGCAATCGCCTCTACAAGATCTTGTTGGAGCTCTTTGCGAAGGCACGGCATTTCGCTGATTGCCAAGCTGTGCTCTCTCGCAAAACGAATGGCGCAACGATATCCGTCAACGTCTTCCAAAGTGGGACGGACTGCATCTTCCTTCCACTGATCCGCAAGTTCCTGCAGCAATGAAGGTTGTCCTTCTCTTGTGACAAACATGTCTGTGACCCGACGCTTGGCTCTCTCCAGAAAGGCGTCCGAGTTGCCGAGCCGCAACCGCCTTACATGCCACCGAAAAGCGCCATCCCAATGCTGACTTCGCGCCATTAAATTGAGAAGGGAGATCGAACCGCCTTCGAGGATGAGCCCCGGCTGGGAACTACGCTCATCCACTTGCATTATCAGCTTACGATGGGCGGTCTCGGCGTCGATTATGCCCGACCGTGACGCAACGCGGCACCGCAGGATGGTGACCTCGTTGTCTCCGGCAAAAGATCCTTGCGCGTCTTGGGTTAATCGAGGCGGCGGCGCACGGGCGCCTTATTGTCTCGGAACATGGCCAGGAAGGCGGCTGATCAACAAAAGTGGAAGACGGTGTCCCGACGACCTCACCGATTTGTGAGGCGACCGAGGATCTGCCCGACATCATCGATCTCGTCCTCGAGGTGGGCCGTGTGCCGGCAGCGCCGCCAAAGCCTCCTCCCCTGCCGGTCCGGCTGGAAGCCTCGTCGAAACGGCACAGGAGTACACCAAAGCCGCCAGCGCGCAAACACACAGACCGCCGGCGGAAGGATTTGGCGCTTTTTGCGTGGCGTCCGCTCCGATTCCCCGGAAGGGCAGCTGGCTGCTGTTTTCTGGGCACTCGCTGCGCATCGCCGCTGCGCAACGCCGAACTGGACATCGAGCGGCTACGCGATGAACCGCATGGTCTGCCATTGTGAGGCTCTTGCTCGACACTAATGGCCTCTCCGAGGTGACGAGGCCGAGCCCTGACGCGCGCGTGCTGGAATGGATCACGGGCTCGATGAAGACCGCTCATTTATCAGGTTGTGTCGATCGCCGAGATCCGGCGCGGCGCTGCCCTCATAGACAAAGGTCGGAAACGTGACGCACTGGCCGGATGGCTCGCCCGGGACCTGCCGCAGCGCTTCGAGCCGAGAGTCCTGCCCGTGGACGAACTGGTTGCCCTGGCCTGGGGCGACCTGACGGGCCTCGCGAAGCGGCGTGGCCGCGGTCTGTCATCGATGGACGGGCTGATTGCAGCCACCGCGATTTCCTGACCCACCACATGGCGGGGATATTCATGCGCTGACGGCGAAACACCCAGATGTCCCGCACCTACCACGATCAATATGGAAACGCCTCGGTGGCAGCCACGAGGTCGATGTCATTGAAGATGAGATGAAATAGGCGGATCAGCTCTGCTTTTCGCATCCTTGACGCGCGCTTCATGACAGGCCTCGGCCAAGGGCGTCGAGTTTAGCTTCCGGTTGGATGCTTGCCCTCACCTGTGGCTATGCTTACGGCCATCCCGATCGAGAAAAGCATCGAACGCGGCAGCGACAGCGCGAATTACAAAGCGATGCTCCCGCCGTAGGCGGACAAAACCGTTTTCGAAGTCCACTATCCCGTCCTCGGCCAGCATCGCCAAGCGTTCAGCTGAATCGAGAAGACGGATCGGATCAGATCCGTGGGCGGCACAGATTGCCTGCACATTGGCCTCGAGATCGCACATTAGTCGCTCGATAATTGCGGCTCGCACGCGGTCGTCGTCGGTGAGGCGATAGCCCTTTGACGTCGCCAGACGGCCAGCTGCGATGTGCTGGATGTAGGAATCCCGTGTAACTTCGTTTTGGACGTACCCCTCGCCGACGCGGCCGATAGCCGACGCGCCGAAACCGATCAGGGTTCTGCAGGTGGTGGCCGAGTAGCCCAGCGAGTTACGCCGCAGGCGACCCGTTTTCTGTGCCAGCGCGAGCTCGTCGTCCGGCAAGGCGAAATGGTCGAGCCCGATCTCGCGGTAGCCGGCGGCAATCAGCGTCGCGGCCACGGCCGCATACTGTTCGGCGCGGGCAGCGCTGCCCGGAAGAACTGCCTCCTCGATGAGGCGCTGATTCTTTACAAGCGACGGGATGTGCGCATAGCCGAACACCGCAAGCCGGTCGGGGCGCATTGCGACCGCCGCCCTCGCGGTCTCGACGCAGGACTGCACCGTTTGATGCGGGAGACCGAAGATGAGGTCGAAGTTGATGCGGCTTACTCCATGCCGGCGCAGCATTTCCACGGCAGCCGACGTCTGCGCCTCACTCTGAACCCGGTTGATTGCTTTTTGAACAATGGGATCGAAGCTCTGCACGCCGAGACTCACACGGTTCACGCCGGCTGCTCCTAAGGCCTCGGCCATCTCGGCCGTGAACGTGCGCGGATCAATCTCGACGGCAACCGTAGCTGTTTTCGTGAGAGCGAAGCGGCGTCGCAGGAACTCCATCAGAGCCAGGAACTCGGCTGGTCCTATGAGAGACGGCGTTCCGCCGCCGAAATGCATGTCGCTCACGGGCAGCGTCTGCGGCGCTCGCTCCGAGACCAAACGGATCTCGTCACGCAGGGCCGCCAGATAGTTGAGGATCGGCGCATCATGGCGGGTGATGGTGGTGGGGAAGCCACAATACCAGCAAGCTGATCGGCAGAACGGAACGTGGAAATAGAGCGACACCGGATCGTCAGCCGGCAGGTTCCTGAGCCATTCCTCATAAGCCTCGGCGCCGACCGCCCCAGAGAACTCCGACACAGTCGGATAGATAGTGTACCAAGGCAGGCCGGCCTCGCGATATTTTGTGGTCTGCAACAGTTACCGTCCCATGCTGATAACCACCAACCTTACCGCTGCGCTCGCCTGTGTCTTTGCGCTATGTCAGTCCGTTCCGCTTTGGTCTCGAAACTTGTATTTCTCAGCAATAGCGGCCGTTCAGTCTTGGCTGGACGGTCAGCGACTGGCCATGGCTGTTCCCGCCGCGACCCTCACGCGCACCGTTTGGTTCCACCATCCCTTCCCTTCAGCCTGCGCCTGGTCGAGTAGATTCTGCTGAGCGCGGCTGCCGCATCCAACGAGATAACACGGCGTTGGGACCAGACTTTGCTCGCCAGCTAGCGCAGCCCCATAGTGATCTCTGGCATCTCGATGAGCTCGTTGTGTGAATTGCTGGCAAGAAGCATTAGCTGTGGCGCGCCGTCTATCAGGACGAGAGGCTGCTCGACGCGACCGTCAGGTCGGCCGCAATGCCAAGGCCGGCGCGCCTACTGACTCCGTGGTGGAGGCAAGGCTGCGCGTTCAGCGCGTGATTACCGATCATCGCGCTCGCCAAAATGACGGCGTCGTACCGAGCGGTGCCGCCGCATGATGTCTCAACGTCGGGGCTCACAGCAAACAAAGCTGTCGCCATTGAACGAAACTGTCGCGAAGCGAACAGACGAACCGTAGCCGAAACGTTTGCCGTTCGTGCTTGGGTTGATCCGCAAGGCAAAAAGGAAGGAAGAGCGAACCAAGGTCCGCCGGCACACTTGAGCTTCAAGCCGCAGCTGCGTCGTCAGGATGGCACGTCATTTGCAGTAGAAGCCTTTGTGACGGCCGCCCACAACTAGCGGAGATGACGGGGATGATTTGTACAGAAATGTTGGATGGCGTCGTTTCGGCGATTATTATATTTGTAATAACAATCGCATATTTGTAACAATAACACCCAATCATATTCTCAATTTCTGATGAATATCTGGCGTGACGAGCGCACCAAAACTGCTCAAATTCAACTCAATGCGCATCGTTATCGACTGTTTCCTTATCAAGAGTTCATCACTGACGTCCATTCCTTTTACTCTTTGAACGGAGATCAACAATGAACATTAGGAGCCTCCTCCTCGGCTCAACTGCGGCACTGATTGCCGTTTCCGACGCTCGCGCCGTGACCGCCGTTGCCGAGCCTGACCCGACTGAGTACGTTAAAGTCTGCGACGTCTACGGCTCGGGCTACGTCTACATTTCAGGCACTGAGACCTGCGTGCGCATCGGCGGCTATGTCCGTTACGACGTCGGCTTGGGCCATGTCGGATTGGTTGATCACGCCAGAACCTCGGATGTGAGGACTGGTGAGCATCAGGGCACATGGCAAAACAACACGCGCTTCACATTGAAAACTTGGACCGGCCAGGAGACCGAACTCGGCACGTTGAAGACCTACACCGAAACCCGCATGAACTTCGGCAACCGCCACACTTCGGTTTCGGACAGTGCTCGGTCCTATGCCTTCAACGGAGACAGCACCTTGACTTTCGCCTGGATTCAGCTTGGTGGCCTCCGAGTTGGTAAGGACTGGTCGGCCTTCGACATGTTTATTGGCGGCGCGGGTGACGTACTCAACCAGACGCCGGTTCCGTACGGCGCTTTCGATACCAATGTGGTTCAGTACTACTTCGACGCCGGGAACGGCTTTTCGGCCGTGGTTTCGCTCGAAGAAGGCTCGGGCGTGGTCGGCACAATCGACAGCTACGCACCGCACGTAGTCGGCGGCTTGAAATACACACATGGCTGGGGCGCGATCACCGGCGTTGCCGCTTATGATAGCAACTACGAATCGGTGGCCGCCAAGGTCCGTGTCGACATCAATGTCACCAACGAACTGTTGCTGTTCGGAATGCTCGGCTACGGTTCCAACGGCAAGCTCAACGACGACTCCACGAACGCCATCGACGCTCATGGTCGCGGCTTCTATAAGAGTTGGGGCGGGAACTGGGCTTTCTGGGCTGGCGCCACTTACAAGCTCAACGAGATAACTTCGTTCAACCTTCAGCTCTCCGGTGATCAGCTCAAGAACCATGGTGTCGCTGCAAACGTCGCCTATGCGTTTCTTCCAGATTTCACAGTTACGGCGGAACTCGACTATGGCCGCTACGGCAACTTCGCCGTCGGCAAGGTGGACGCTTCCAACGTGAACTGGACCAACGCCAACGAGAAGAGCAGTGTCGGCGGAATCCTGCGTTTCGAACGCTCATTTTAACGGATGAAAGGGCGCTGAGGCAGGCATCGCATGTACTTGTCGTCGGCGGATCGGACTCCAGTGGGGGTGCCGGAATCGCGCGCGATATCGAGACGCTCTCCTCCATGGGCGTGCGCAGCTGCCTTGCCGTCACTGCGGTGACGGTGCAAACACACGACAGCGTCACGGACATCCTTCATCTGCAACCCGGTCTGGTGGCCGATCAGATGCGTGCAGCGATCTCGCGGGCGTCGCGGCGTAGTGAGCGCGGGCGCGGCCGTGATGATCGTGGCGGGAGGGAGAGGTAAGGAGCGTCTTTCCTTGAGAATTCGCGTTTACGGTTACCCACGATGCACAACGGGCGAGTTTTTCAAAGAGGCGCGTCCTCCTTCGAAGCGCTTCGGAGGGCCAGGCTCTAGGCTCGCCCCGAGCCCCTGCGTAGCCTGCGGGGGAGCTGGGTCTCGGCCCATCCGGGTAACGATCCTTCGCGCGGCTATGGAAACGATCGCATTTCCCGATTATCGCATAAAAAACTTGTTATCGCACGACTTAAAAAACTTGCAACTCCACAGCATCATTGACTTGTCGCTTATCAGCACTATATACTTGTAATCGCACAGCTCTAAAAAAGTTGCAAAGGCACGGCCATGGCCAAGCCCCATGAAAAACTCGCTGTATCACTGGCCGGCCTCAAAGAGCTGCAGGAGGGTGGGCGGCGCATATTCAAATCAGATGAGCTGACCCGCGTCCACCGGGAGCGGCTGCTGCAGAACGGGTTCCTGCGCGATGTTATCAAAGGCTGGCTCATGTCGACCGGCCCGCAGGCACGGCAGCAAGACACCACCCCTTGGTACGCGAGCTTCTGGGAGTTCTGCTCCCTTTACTGCAATGACCGGTTCGGCAAGGACTGGTTCCTCTCACCGAAGCAGTCGCTGCTTCTGCACGCGGAAGCGCCCACTATTCCGCCTCAGGTGGTGGTGAACACCCCCAAAGGCACGAATAACAAAATCGACCTGCTGTTCGGCACTTCGCTCTATGACCTCAAGGTCAAGGAGATGCCGGCCGAACTGACAGAGAAAAACGGCCAGCGCGTGTTCACTGTCGAGGCCGCCCTTACCCGGGTGCCGGAAGCGTTCTTCCAGCGCGCCCCTATCGAGATGCAGATCGCCATGGCGTCGGTGCGCGACGTATCAACCGTTCTGGCCCTGCTGCTTGATGGCGGCCATTCCGCCGTGGCGGGACGGCTTGCGGGGGCCTTCCGTCGCGTAGGACGCGACTCTTTTGCCGATGAAATCGTGGCCGCCTTCAAAGCCGCCGGCTATGACGTGCGCGAATCCGATCCGTTCGCGGGACAAATTGGAGTGACAACTATTGCGGCGGGCGTACCGCCGTTGGTCGCCCGCCTGCGCGCGATCTGGCAATCGCAGCGCGAAGCCATCATCGAGATATTCCCGAAGGCACCCGGACTGCCGTCCGACAAAGACGCCTATATGAAGTTCGTCGAGGATATCTACGAAAGCGACGCCTACCATTCGCTGTCGATAGAAGGGTACAGCGTCACCCCGGAACTCATCGACCGGGTGCGCGAGGGGAGCTGGAATCCGGAGATTGATGAAGAGGACCGCAAGAACCGAGATGCGCTTGCCGCGCGTGGCTACTACCTCGCATTCCAGAAGGTCAAAGACTCTGTTGCCGCGATCATCAACGGCAAGCCAGCCGGCGCGTTGACGCGGGACACTCACCGGGAGTGGTACCGGGAGCTGTTCGCGCCGTCAGTGACCGCCGGCATCCTCAAAGCCAGCGCGCTTGCGGGATATCGCAATCACCCTGTGTACCTGCGCGGCTCGCAGCACGTGCCGCCGCGTACCGAAGAGGTGGCCGATGGTATGAATGAGCTGTTCGACCTGCTGGAGGCGGAGAAGGAGGCCTCCGTGCGTGCCGTGCTGGGGCATTGGCTTGTGGGCTATGTGCACCCCTATCCGGACGGCAACGGACGAATGGCGCGGTTCCTCATGAACGCGATGCTGGCTTCAGGCGGTTACCCCTGGACAGTCGTCAGAGTCGATGACCGGAAGGCCTACCTCGCAGGGCTGGAGGAGGCGAGCGGCAATATGAATGTGAAAACGTTCGCCGCCTTTCTCGCCGAACGGGTGAAGTGGTCTATGGAGAAGGCGGCGTGAGGTCGGTGGTGTGCCATGTTTAACTTGCTTGTCTCGGGCCACGGCGAGTGGTGGGAAACGCCGCCGTTCACGTCAACCATTGACCGGTTCAAGGAATCTAGCGGCGCCGAGGCCGAGGCTATCGACCTCGCGCCCTGAAACATTGCGCCGGCTGGAGGAAATCCCGGCGCTTTTGATGTACGAAGTCGGGGCGGGAGGCCCGCACGCGCGCGTGGTCCGGCACAGCCGCATACGCAATATCGTTCGGCGCGGACACGAACTGGCCTTCACCTTCGAGCCCGATCCGAAACATGCCTTTCTCGACCGGTCAGCGGTGTTGAGAATTGCGGACCGGCTGGGCATTCAACAGTTCGAACAGCACCGTACGCACTGGGCGATCAAGGATGGTGACATTCCGGCCGAGCTGATTGCCACCAGCACCGCTGAACGGGCGCAGCGCACCGTTGCCGTGGTTGCGGCAGAATATGTAGAAGCGCCGCGAGGGACGAAGGAGAGAAGCTGCCGAACTGGCCGAAGAACTGGAGGATTTTCCTCCCTCGCTGGAGAAAGCACTGTCGCTCGTGCCGGCGCGTATCCTTCAGCAGCCCACACCCGAATTATACCCGATCCTTGGGATAGAGCCCCGCACGCCCGAAGGCCGCAACGCCGTCGTGGCCGTCGTCGCAAGGGATCACAATGGGCAGGACTTGCCTGCCGACTGGTCTTATTCGCTGGCGTGGTTCCTGGACCTTTACGGCAGCGCGACGGAAGCGGGGCGCCTTGACGGCGCGCTGGCCGAATGCGCAACGCATATGATCGCGCTCGGCACTGGCGAGGGAGAAGCCGCCGCCCCGGTTGAAGATATCGGCTACGCACTCTGGCGCTGTTCGCGAAGCCCGAAACTTATCGGCGATCTGCGCCGGGAATCGCTGAGATAGCGCAGGAGGTTTTGTCGCTTACCAAAATCAACTGGAACTCGACCCAGATCAATCAGAAGCTTCCCATTCCCATTCTAGCAGCCAGAAGAGTGGGTGAGCTCTTTAAATATCTATCCGAGGAATCGATAAGCTCAGACTATCGCAAGTATGCATAGTTTTTTCTGTTATATGGTCTGCTCGGCTGCAGGCAAAGAGCCCCGGATAAACTTCAGCACGAAAGCAGAATTGAATGAAGGTGGGCTACACGGAGTTCTCATTTGGGTATGCCTTCACCGAAAACCTTATCCGGTCATCGTCAGCCGCACCTGTAGGCGCGCCGGTCTTTCCAAACCTCATACAGGAGGGGCATTCTGGCGTTGACATCCGCATCAATTTCCCAGGGGTTCCGCTGTTTTTCCAGTACAAGCTTCCGGAGCTGATGAAGCGAGGAACTGCGTTTGAGATTGCGAGCGGACATTGTCCCGGTTTGTCGATACCATTTTTTCGGATTGCGATGATGCGCAGGGATGTGTCGCGTCAGCATGAACTGCTTCTTCGGCTTGAGGCGCGCTATCCGTCAAACGTCTTCTATGCGGCTCCTTGTATTGCAAACATCAGCGATTTCGACCGCTCTTATAATGGAGCAACCGTAGCACGGCAGTCCATTTTCGTCTCACCAGGGGATATTGGGCCCTTGCCAGACGACAAAGCGTACAGCCTTGCCTATAAACCTGGACTGGCAACTGGATATTTTTGCTCGAAACCCAAGCCCACCAAAGTTCAAACATTTGATGATCTCGCTGCGCTCTTTAAGGAGCAGTTCGCCGAGAAGCGTTTTGCGGAAGTCGGCGAGGCGGCGCGTGAGATGCGCGAAAACGTACTTGAGCTTGCTTCGCCGTCAATGCGGCAAGCCGAACAGCTCATTGCTGAACGGGTCGGCGCGAGACGCATTCAGATTCTAGACGGCGCAGCCAGACCGCCCGAGGAAGAGCGCGCAGTCACTGACATTCTCGGAGCGCGGGAAATTGCGCGTGTCGATCTTGGCGTCGACCTGCTGGTGGCCCAACCACGCTAACGACATCATACCTCGCTGATTAGCCCAGCTTTTGTCTAGGCCACAGTTATGAGACTACGAACTACTTGGCCAGGAAGAAGATCGGATTGAAAGCGAACCTTCCTTGTCATCTTTGCATCACGGTCAGTCTGCACGAGATTGACCGCTGCAAGCCGGGAGCAAGACCGGGCTGCGCAAACGTTGCAACAGATCCTTCAAGGAAATTCATAGACTCTTAGCAACTCCGGTTCGCTGTGAATGGTAGGCTTATTGCAACGTTTGAGTCAGTGGGGTCCGAACCGTGGCTTATTCTCCGACCCGCCGAACTGCGTGCAATTTCGGCTAAAGGCAATGGCAAGAAGAGCGCCCATCTTGTTTGTTCGACACAGCCATATCGGCTCAAAACAGTATCTTCACGGCCACCGAGATTGTCCGGTCGGTGGACAAGCAACCATATTATTTGGTTCGAAAGCTGCAACATCTGTGGAGAACGCGAAATGACAAATTCAGTAGGACGAGTGCCCAGGCTTTCCAAGTGGCTTGGTCCTGACCAATGCTGACACTGGTCAGTCGCCTACGGACGGCAGCGCATTTAGATCGCCTTCGAATCCTAGGCCTTTGCGCGCACGCGGACCTAACTGTCTGCCAGCTAGCGGAGATTCTGGGTCTGCGTCGTGAGCACGTTGTACGACACGTCCGGCTGCTGGCCAGAGCCGACTTTCTTTACTGCAACGAACAACGTCCGTGGTGCTCGTACAATCTCAAAGCAGGAGGTAAGGACGGCGGGCTGGTTCAATTGTTGGTTGATCTCCTGCCCCACGGCGATGGCTATCACAAACGAGACCTTCAACGGCTCGAAGCGGTACGAGACACGCGGCCGAAGGGGACCGCATGCTTGACCGTGAAATAGATCAATCCAATTGGAGCGCGAAGCTACCATGGACAACTCCGCCGACAGCGCCATCGCGCAGCCCGACACTTACGGACGGTCTCGCTTGGCGACGGTTGATTGCCGCGTTCACGAACTGCTTCTAAGACAGGAGCGGCAGGAGCGGACGACGCTCAAACTGATCGCATCTGTGAACTTTGCCTCCTCGGCCGTGCTGGAAGCAACCGGTTCGATTTTCATGAACAAGTACGCCGAGAGGTACCCCGCTGCGCGCTACTACGCGGGAAACGAGATCGTCGATGAGCTTGAGAACCTCGCCATTGAGCGCTTGAACACGTTATTCGGCAGCGAACACGCCAACGTCCAGCCTTATTCCGGCTCGCCGGCCAATCAGGCTGTCTATCGAGCGCTTTTAAGCCCCGGTGACAAGGTGATGGGTTTGCCAATTCCGGAAGGGGGCCACCTCACTCATGGTTGGGCCATCAATTTTTCCGGAACAGACTATAAGCGCGTCCCCTATGGGCTGCACGAAAAGACGCAGCAAATTGACTATGACCGTTTGCGCGAAACAGCAAAACGCGAACGGCCTCGGCTCATTTGGGCTGGCGGTACTGCTTATCCCCGTATCTTCGACTACGCGGCAATGGCAGAAATCGCTCTGGAGGCGAACTCCTACCTCGTGGCCGACATCGCGCACATCAGTGGCCTGATTGTCGCTGGAGTGCATCCGAATCCCGTACCCCATTGCGACGTCGTCAGCAGCACGTCTCACAAGTCGATCCGCGGTCCCCGCGGTGGCTTCATTTTGTCAAGGAATGAAGATCGCTATCAAGCGCTGTATCATTCGAAGGGCAAATACAATCTCGCCAGACGAATAGATCGCGCTGTCTTCCCTCAACTGCAAGGCGGCCCCCATATGAATGTTATCGCGGCGCTAGCTGTCGCTTTGCGGGAAGCCGCGGACCCGTCCTTCCGCAGTTACGGCCAACAGATTGTCAAAAATGCCAAGGCTCTGGCCCAGGCGCTTCTGGACCGAGGTTATGACCTGGTCACCGGGGGCACTGACAATCACATGCTGATCCTTGATCTTCGCGATCGACCACTATCAGGCAAGGCCTATGCCAAGCGGTTAGCGAAGGCAGGCATCATTACGAGCTTTAATATGGTGCCGGGCGACCCGCGCCATCCTGCGGTCACAAGCGGAATTCGCCTGGGGGCGCCAGCAGTGACGTCAATGGGCTTGCGCGATGTGGAAACCGTGCAAATTGCTGGCTTCATGGACTCCGTCCTCCGGCGAGCCAGAAGACGAAGATCTCCATGCCTGCGTGCGAAGAGACGTTGCCGACTTGTGCGCTGCGTTCGAGGTCCCGGGCCTCACCGACAGGTAAGGTGGGCTAAGCAAAATGCCCCATACAACTCCAACACCCGAAGCGAGGCATTTCATGGCTAGGCAGTTCGTGTTCTCTTCCGAATCGGTTGGCGCGGGACACCCGGATAAGTTGGCCGACAACATCTCGGATGCCATCCTCGATGCCATCCTCCGCACCGATCCCAAGGCGCGCGTCGCCTGTGAAGCGTTGGTAAAATCAGGGATGGTCGTTCTGGCTGGCGAGATTACCAGCGATGCGCAGGTGGATTATAGCCAAGTTGCGCGCGATACGATTCTCGATATTGGATACGACAACGAGGCCGTCGGCTTTGACGGCCGGCGTTGCTCCGTCGTTCATGCACTCACCGAGCAGTCGCCCGACATCAGCCAGGGCGTTGACGAGGGACGAGGGCAGGACCTCCAACAGGGAGCGGGAGATCAGGGCCTCATGTTCGGCTACGCATGCCGCGAAACCGATACTCTGATGCCTTTGCCGATCCAGCTCGCTCATCGCTTGACGAAACAACAGGCAGATGTCCGGAAAGCACGACAGCTTGGCTGGTTGCGTCCTGACATGAAATCCCAAGTCTCAGTGCGCTATGAGGGGTTGCGCCCCGTCGCCCTGGATACCATCGTCGTATCGACCCAACATGACGAGCAGGTCTCGCAAGAGACGGTCCGCGAGGGCGTCATTGAGGAAATCATAAAGCCTGTCCTGCCGACCCACCTGGAGACGGAAGGCATCAGAATTCTGGTCAACCCGACGGGGAGGTTCGTAGTCGGCGGGCCGCGCGGCGACTGCGGTCTCACTGGACGCAAGATCATCGTCGATTCCTATGGTGGGATGGGTCGTCACGGCGGCGGCGCCTTTTCGGGCAAGGACCCGTCCAAGGTTGACCGCTCAGCTGCCTATGCGGCCCGGTATGTCGCAAAGAATATCGTCGCTAGCGGACTTGCGGACGTCTGCGAGGTGCAGCTTGCTTACGCAATCGGCGTGGCCAGTCCGGTTTCTGTCATGGTCAACACGTTCGGAACAGCGAGGGTTGAGGAAAGAAGGATCGAGCGCCTCATTCTTGAGTTGTTCGATCTCAGACCGAAGGGCATTATCAAGATGCTTGATCTCTTACGCCCTATCTACCGCAAGACCGCGACCTATGGCCATTTCGGCCGTGAAGAGCCTGATTTCACCTGGGAGAAGACAGACAGGGCCGACGAATTGCGTCGCGAGGCAGGACTTGCCGCCCCGTGAGGGCTGGCGCCGAACCGATTGGCAAGCGGAAAGCCCATTCCCACTGGCCAGACCCGCCGGCGGCCGGCATGCCAGAAAGCCGGTGGGCTTTTGGCGGAGACATGAATTGATGCCGGACTATGACGTGCTTTGTATCGGGAATGCCATCGTCGACATCATCGCCCAGTGCGACGAGGCGTTCCTGGAGACGAACGGCATCATCAAGGGCGCGATGAATTTGATCGACACGAGGCGCGCCGAACTGCTCTACAGCCGCATGGGCCCGGCCATCGAAGCCTCGGGCGGCAGCGCCGGCAACACGGCGGCGGGCGTCGCCTCCTTCGGCGGCCGCGCCGCCTTCTTCGGCAAGGTCTCGAACGACGCGCTCGGCGAAATCTACGCGCACGACATCCATGCCCAGGGCGTCGCCTTCGACACCAGGCCGCTCAGCGGCGAGCCACCGACGGCGCGCTCGATGATCTTCGTCACGCCGGACGGCGAGCGCTCGATGAACACCTATCTCGGCGCTTGCGTCGAGCTCGGCCCGGAGGACGTTGAGGCCGACAAGGCGTCGGGCGCCGCGGTCACCTATTTCGAGGGCTATCTGTGGGACCCGCCGCGCGCCAAGGAGGCGATCCGGCAGACGGCGAAGCTCGCCCATGCCGCCGGGCGCGAAGTGTCGATGACATTGTCAGACTCGTTCTGCGTCGACCGCTACCGCGACGAATTCCTAGAGTTGATGCGCTCCGGCACCGTCGACATCGTCTTTGCCAACAGCCACGAGATCAAGTCGCTCTACCAGACCGCGTCGTTCGACGAGGCGCTGGCGCAGATCCGCAAGGATTGCAAGATCGCCGCCGTCACCCGCTCGGAAAAGGGCTCGGTGATCGTGCGCGGCGACGAGACCGTGACCATCAATGCGACCAGGATCCGCGAGCTGGTCGACACCACAGGCGCCGGCGACCTCTACGCCGCCGGCTTCCTCTACGGCTACACGCAAGGCCGCAGCCTGAACCAGTGCGGCGATCTCGGCTCGCTAGCGGCCGGCCTGGTCATCCAGCAGATCGGCCCAAGGCCACGCCAGAATTTGCGCAGAGAGGCCGAGCAGGCGGGGCTGCTGTAGGTGGCGAGCCAAGAACCAGCTGCCCACCCTCCTTAATCCAGCCCGAGCCTTTTCTTCAGTTCCGCATTCTCCTTGCGGAGACGATCGGCAAGCAGGCTCTTTAGCCGCTTGTTTTCTTCCTCGAGCGCGACGAGATCCTTCAGCCCGTCACTGTCCGCCGCAGGCGCCGCCGCCTTCTTCCAAAGATAGTATGTCTGTTCCGAGATGCCGGCTTGCTTCACCGCGCTCTTGAGAGTAGCGCCGCCGCCGATCGAGGTCTCGATCTGCGCCAGCTTCTGGGCACGATCCTTCGCGGAGTAGCTCTTTCGGCCCGTTCGCGCTGACGGCGGTGCTTCAGTGGTCGCGGATATCGGCTTGGCAGGCGCGCTCGCCTCAGCTTCTGGCTTCCTCGACCGCCGCGCTCTCGTCTTCGGTTTTGGCGTTTCCGTTTTGTCTGCCGGTTCGCTATGAACTACTGCTGACTCGGTCTCCAGGGGATTGGCCATGAAATGCTCCACTCGCGGTTTGTGCAAAGGTTCAGCATCAAGGGCCACTACAGTAGAGTCAACAAGCTGACGATTTAACGGCTCGACTTCCTTTGTTGTCTCGGCCATCGCCGCGGCGATGTCGAAATTGCCCCAGATGGAACGTGCGGATTTTTGATAATTGCGCTTTTGTTTGATTTCCACGGTGAATGGTCGCGTCTGCCGCCTCATAGTTCCTTCCTGAATAGGAGAATGAAGTCGCCGCTCGAATTTTTTGGCGCTTCCTGCTTAGCGCGGAGCATTATCGTATAGCCGCTCAACGGGCAAGTGATGCCGGTCTTCGATGGCTGACCATCTGGGGAGATTTGAGCGGCTTCGCACGTCCTGCGCATGCCTGTAAGGCCGCCAAGTTTTCTGGGTTAGCAGGCGCGCACTGTGGCAGCTTGGCTTGTACGGCGAGGCCATGGTTGAGTGAGGCGAAACAAATCCAGCCCCGCGGTCAATCCCGAGGCTTCCCACAATGGCGAAGATCTTCACTCGTTCCTTTTGAGCACAAGACCTTCCGTTCGCTATGGTCGGCTGCACTCATTTCGAACCTTGGCACCCTAGTGGAAGGTGCGGCGGCAGCTTGGCTGATGACGAGCATCGCAGCAGTAATTTTTGATCGCCCATTCGTGCTGTGTACCAGCCCTGTGTCTTGCGCAAGTGGTCACGAACGGCTGCCGGAGCCTCGAAGACGCCCTAAAAACACATGCTGCGATTTTTGAACACGCTTGACGTGTTAGATTAATTCATCCACGATGCGTGTGTTGAACACGCGAGGTGAGTTATGAACATGAAAGAGCTTAGGGTTCGACTGGGCATGACTCAAAAAGATTTGGCAGAGCAGATGGCAACGACGCAACAGACTGTGGCCCGTTGGGAAACAGGCAAAACGCAGTTGAACGTCGAGCAGATCAAGGACCTTTGTCTCACGTTGAAATGCACGGTCGAGGAGCTGCTGGGCTGGAAGATTGATGTCGAGGAGTGGCGCACGAGCCCGTTTGCAATTGCCGATGCCGAAACGCGATACGGCACGCTCAGAATCAAGACGACTGTTGGCAGCCGCCAATATCCTATCGATGAAAAGGGGCGTGAATCGATTTTACGTCAGTTGAAGGAACTTCATAATCTGCGTAGAAATAACACAAGCAGGCCATGGCTGTATTGTTGGAGCCTTGACAACAAAATACTCTTGATAAATCCGCAATATGTCCGCACCATTGAGCTTATCGGTGACGATGTAGAGGAGATGCCAGAGCATTATCATCCAGAAATCTATCGGGCTTTGGATGACTGGGATAAGGGTGAGGTTTCAGGAAAGCTGAAGAAAGAATGCGATGCCATCATCGCAGAGATGGGTGATCAGGAAGCCGTGCGCATGGCCTCCTATGTTCGCGTCACATATGACGACGGAGAAGATGAGTGGAACTTCTTGGATGAAGAAACCGCTACGACTTTCTTCGGATTGGAAGCTGCGACCTTTGACGTTCCCCAGTGTAGTTTCGCCGAAGTGGAGGAAGAAGGTTACTACCGAGCGCGATACGCCAACCTTGATCGCGTCGCGGTGATGGAGGTTCCAAGCGACCGTTATCACAGATTGACCGCGCCCGAGGAAGCTTAGAACCATCCACGAAGGGCGCATGTTACATCTCGACCTTGCGTGGTGCGTTTTCAGTACGAGATGACGTTAAGCGTAGGTAGTGGCAGGTAAGAGTGCTCGACCAGAAGCTCAACTGCCTCCTCAATATCGCTGCCGATGTGCCGCAGGACACGTCCACGGGAGCGTGGATAGGCGTGAAGTTCCTGCACTCCACGGTCCGCTCTCCCATCGCCGGTGTGTGCCCGACGCCATCTTGTGGACGAGCTTGGCCGCCTGCACCCGGTTGTATTCCGGCTTGCGGTCCGCCTGGGCGGTCCGCCGCGATGGCTATCTCCATGTCAATCGGCGCCGAACTTTGACTGCCCGCTGCTTTTGATGAATTTGGCGAGGTCCCGCGATAATCACTCTTGGTCTTCTCCTTGAGGCCCTGTGGCGCGACTTGTGGTCCAGCAGGGCAAACAGGTCCAAGTCCCCTTCCGCCTGTGGCGCTGGCTTGCCCTCACCGCCCTCGGCTTCCCAATTGGGGACCGCTTCTGCGCGCTGCACCGTGGCGATTGTCCGCCCAAGACGCATCACAAGATCGAACGCCAAACCGTGCGCGTGCACGACGATTTGCCGCTCAGGCCTCATTTGGACAGGACTTGAGCTGGCCCGGTGGTTTGAGCCGGGTTACCTTGAGCCGGTGGGCTGCGAACAAGCAGTTCGAGACATTGGCGTCGATCACTTCGCAACACGCCGCTGCGCCTGGCCTCGGTGTGCTCCCCCCGAAATCGTTGTGTCATATCACCGAGGGCATCACGGCCAACAGCTTCCACATGGGCAACAGCCTCGCCATTGAGCCGAATATGGTCGCGAGCGACGAAGCGGTCGGAACCTCGGAGCCGAAGTTCGACGCCGAGGTGGTTCGCATGATGCGCTAAGCAGCACCACGGCGCTTGCCGGTATGTTTGCTGCCGGCAGCCGACGAACTCCTATCCTCCTGGACAAGGGCGCCGTGCGTCATTGCTTTGATTTACCGGCCGCTCAAGGCTTCCACAGTTTTCGCTTTCGAGGCGACCTTTGGAACATGCCAACGGAAATTTAACATAACGACATAAACATTTCTTTATGCGGCGTTGACAAAGAAGCGAACTGCTGTAATTGTCTCCCGCGTCGTGGTTCTCCGTACGGCGCTGCCGCAGCGGAGCTAAGAGGGAAGCCGGTGCGATGCCGGCGCTGCCCCCGCAACTGTTAGCGGCGAGCCAACCCCACTCATGTCACTGAGGCGAATAGCCTTGGGAAGACGGGTAGAGGCTATGACCCCGCGAGCCAGGAGACCTGCCACGGCGAATTACGTCCACGGGCGGGGTGTCTCGGTGGCCGCTGCAGCCTGGCGTTCGTGCCGGCCTGCTAGCGCCTTCCTTGTCACCGACGCCCCAACCATCGGGGTCTGGCATGACTGTCTCTCAGCAAATTCCTGTAGCAACGCTCGGCGTGCCGCGCTTCGGTCGTCGGCGAGAACTGAAATTCGCGCTTGAAAGCTACTGGTCCGGAAAATCGTCCGCTGCCGACCTTCTCACGACCGCGAAGGCGCTCCGTGCCGCTAGCTGGGAGGAGCAGCACGATCGCGGCGTGTCGAAAATCCCGTCGAACGACTTCTCGCTCTACGACCATGTGCTCGACACCGCAGCCATGGTCGGCGCCGTTCCATCCCGTTACGGCTGGAATAGCGGCGAGGTTCCACTTGACATCTACTTCGCAATGGCGCGGGGCAACCAGGGTCAGACGGAGGATTGTCGACACGCTGGTCACCAGCAGGCGGCTCATCGGTCTGATGTAACCGCGATGGAAATGACCAAGTGGTTTGACACCAACTATCACTACATTGTGCCGGAACTCAACGATGATCAGACGTTCGCCCTGTCGTCGACGAAACCGGTCGATTACTTCATCGAGGCTAAAGCTCTCGGCGTTCACACACGCCCAGTCATCCTTGGACCGATCACCTTCCTCAAGCTGGCGAAATCGCCTGCCGAAGGATTCGATCCCATCGCGCTCCTGCCGCGGCTGCTGCCCGTCTACGAGCAACTCCTGCAGAGGCTGAAGCTGTCTGGAGCCGACTGGGTGCAGATCGATGAGCCAGCGCTTGTCCTCGATCTGAACCCGAACGAACGAGCTGCGTTCGAATTCGCCTATGGCCAGCTGTCGAAAGCCGCGCCCGAGCTGAAGATCATGCTGGCTACCTATTTCGGGCCGCTGGGAGACAATCTCGAAACCGCGGTTTCTCTGCCCCTGGCCGGGCTGCATATTGATCTCGTGCGCGCTCCCGAGCAGCTGGAAACGGTGGGTCGGCTCGCACCGAAGGATCTGGTGCTCTCGCTTGGCTTGATCGATGGCCGCAACGTCTGGCGTGCGAACCTGCCCGCCATTCTCGACCGCATCAAACCGATCGTCGCCGGCTGGCCCTTGGACCGCGTCGAGATCGCGCCTTCTTGCTCGATGCTGCATGTGCCGATCGACCTCCGCATGGAGACGGAACTCGACGCGGACATCAGGTCGTGGCTCGCCTTCGCGGCCCAGAAGACCGACGAGTTGGTGTTGCTTGCCCGGGCCCTGTCCCAAGGCAGGGATGCGGTGGCAGGCGCGTTGAAAGCGTCTGCCGAGGCTGCCGCCACTCGCGTGAGATCCACGAAGATCCATGACCCGCTGGTTGAGGGGCGGATCGCCAGCATTGACGACAGCATGAAGCGACGAGAGAGCGCTTTTGCCGAGCGCTCCAGAGTCCAGGCCGGCACGCTCGGGCTGCCGCCGTTCCCGACGACGACCATCGGGTCCTTCCCGCAGACGCCGCAGGTACGCAGGGCGCGGGCCGCTCATGCGAAGGGCCAGCTGAGCTATGTCGACTACGAGACCTTCCTGAAGAAGGAGATCGAGGCTGCAATTCGCTGGCAGGAAGAGATCGGGCTGGACGTGCTGGTGCACGGTGAGTTCGAACGAAACGACATGGTACAGCATTTCGGCGAGCAGCTGTCCGGCTTTGCCTTCACCCAGCATGCCTGGGTGCAGAGCTATGGGTCGCGTTACGTGCGCCCCCCCATCATCTTCGGCGACGTATCGAGGCCCAAGCCGATGACGCTGCGCTGGTGGCAATTCGCCCAGTCGCTTACGGAAAACCCTGTGAAGGGAATGCTCACAGGCCCGGTGACCATTCTCAACTGGTCTTTTGTTCGCGACGACGTACCCCGCTCCGAAGCATGCCGCCAGATCGCGCTCGCCATCCGCGACGAGGTGACGGATCTCGAATGGTCCGGCGCAAGGATGATCCAGATCGATGAGGCCGCGTTTCGCGAAGGATTGCCACTGCGCCAGTCTGATTGGAACGACTATCTCGACTGGGCTGTCGAATGCTTCCGGATCGCTTCAACGGGTGTAAAGGACGCGACTCAAATCCATACCCACATGTGCTACTCGGAGTTCAACGAGATCATCGACGCGATCGCTGAAATGGATGCGGATGTCATTTCGATTGAGACGTCGCGCTCGAAGATGGAACTGCTGGACGCCTTCACGAGCTCCAAATATCCGAACGAAATCGGTCCCGGAGTCTACGACATTCACTCACCACGCGTCCCGGAAGTCGGCGAAATTTCGGATCTCGTCATGCTTGCCCGCGAGCGACTGTCGGATTCCCAACTGTGGGTAAACCCGGACTGTGGCCTCAAAACACGCAAATGGGAGGAGGTCCGCCCTGCCCTGATGAACATGGTCGATGCAGCACGTGCGCTCCGGTAGAAAGTGTAGGCCGGAGGGTTTCCTGGTTGCTCACCATGTGGTGAGTGACCGGCTGCCGCATGTCGGCCGTGAATGTCCAAAACGCGATCACATCTTTTGAAATAAGTCACGCGAGCGAGAATGTGCACTTTCCTTCGGCACGTGTATTAATCGCGCAGGAGTAAAGGGTACCGTTTTCTCCCTGTGACGTGTCGAGTTCGAAGGGGATGTGATTGGCGTCGAGACCGCTCCGGCCATGGGTTATCAGCATGCCAAGTGCGCTGTTCTCGATCAGTTCGTAAAGGACTTCTCGGCTCGGTTCATCGAAATGCGCGGGTACATACATGACAGGTTCCTTCACTGGCCGCCGGGTTCGCTGTTCACCGGTTGACATCCGATGGCAAGCGTTCCAACGCGGCGGCGATCTGGCGCTTCGCTGCTGAGGGCAGAGGCAGGATGGGACGCGGGGGGTCGGCACGGCAAATGTCGAGCAATTCGGCAAGTGCATAGACGACGCGAAGGCTCGAGAACTCCTTGAAGAGGCTCCAGAGCGGCGCAAGCGTGGCATCGATCCGTCGCGCTTCGGTCGCATCGCCCTGCTGCGCCGCCGCGACGATCTTCATGCAGACCTCGGGCAAGATGCCCGCGAGCACGCTGTACCATGTGTCGGCGCCGGCGATCATGGCCTCGGCAGCGTTCCAGTCGCCGCTGTAGCCAATCGAGAACCCTTCCGGCAGCGTGCGCCTCTGGTCGGCCAGATGGTTCTTGATCGCGTCGCTCCTGTCTGTCGGATTCTTGATAGCGACGACCCCACCCACCTTTGCCAGGCGGCTGACAAGGGCTGGGCTGAAATGGAAATGCGTCGTTCCTGGATTGTCATAGACGACGATCGGCAGGCCACTTTCGCGCGCCACAGTGGAGAAATGTTCGAACACCTCGTCATCAGTGAGCGGGGTGTAGGAAGCGGCCGCAAGCAGCCCCGCGGCAGCTCCAAGGGCCTTGGCGTCCTGCGCGAGCCTCACGGCTTCGTCGGTGCGCAGCGCGCCTACACCCACCACGACCGGCATTTGCCCTGCGGTTTCGTCCAAGGTCTCGGCGAGCGTCCGTCGCCGTTCCTCGCGCGACAGATACATGTAGGTGCCGGTGCTGCCGAGAAGACCGATGGAATCGACCTGAGCGGCGCAAAGCCGAGCAATCAGCCTGCGCAGGGCAACGGTATCAACGCGGCCGTCACGATTGCTCGGGGTGATGGGGAACGCGGAAAGACCGCTCAGGAATGCCATGGCAAGGCTCCAGATCTATGTGTGAGCGCAGAGGTGGCCGCACGCCAAGTCATCACAAGACGTCCAAAGCCCGCCGCAGATCGGCGATCAGGTCATCGGCGTCTTCGAGCCCCACCGAGAGACGCATGAGGTCCTCGCCGACTCCGTCGGCCAAATGCGCATCCTTGCGGATCGGCTGCCGAGCACGTGTGAGGCTTGCTGGATGATAGATGAGGCTGTCGGCATCGCCGAGGCTGACAGCCCGGGTGATCAGGTTGAGCCGGTCCATCATCCGCCGCGCGCCCTCGAACCCAGCGTGGAGGCCAAAGGCCAACATGCCCGACCCTTGGGACATCTGCTTTCGCGCCGTCACCTGATCAGGGTGCGAGTCGAGGAAGGGATAACTCACCCATGCCACCGCCGGGTGCGCCTCGAGCGCCTGAGCCACCGCAAGGGCCGTGGCGCTGTGCCGTTCCATGCGCAGCGTGAGCGTCTTCAGACCGCGCAGGATCAGGAAGGCTGACATGGGCGAGAGCGCTGCGCCGGTGATGTAGCGCAGGCCCGTTTCGTGCAGCGTGCGGAGCGTTGGCGCGTCGCCCAGAAGCGCGCCCCCAAGGGCATCGCCGTGCCCATTGATGTATTTGGTCAGCGAGTGGAGCACGAGGTCTGCCCCATGTTCGAGCGGCCGCTGGAGCGCGGGGGAGGCGAAGGTGCTGTCGACTGCAACCTTTACACCGCGCGCGTGGGCGCGCTCGGCAATGGCAGCGATGTCGAGGATGCGGCTCAGCGGATTGACCGGGGTCTCGAAGAAAACAAGCCGGGTCCGCTCGGTGATCGCGGCATCGAGATTGTGAGGATCGGACAGGTCGACCGCGACGACCTTGATGCCGAAGCGTGGGACCGCCTGTTCGACCATGGCAAGCGTGTTGGCATAAAGCGTCTTGTGGACGATGAGTTCATCGCCTTGGGACAGGAGCGACAAGATCAGTGTGCCGAAAGCCGCCATCCCCGAGGCAACGACCAAACCTGCCTCGGCTCCTTCCAGATTGGCGAGCCGTTGCTCGAGGATCTCCGTCGTGGGATTGTATTCGCGCGCATAGAGCCTTCCGCCAAGCGCGGCGGCGGCCTCGTTCGCTGCCACGCTTTCGAATCCATAGGTCGAGGTCAAGAAGACTGGCGGCTGAACGGCATTGGAAAAGCCGGCCGGATCGTAGCCATGATGGATCGCCCGAGTGGCGAATCCGGGACCGGTGTCGTTGAGCGACCGCGTGAGAGCATCGGTTTCGGATTGATAGGAACGGGTCATTCGGCCTCTAAGATCTTTCTTGGGTTTCCGAAAGATTGACGGCAAACTGGCCAATGTGAAATATCCAGTTGGCGATGAATGAAATGGTCCAGTCTTCAAGTGCCGGTTCTGCAGGTCGCACGCACGCGATGGGTGCACGCCAGATCTACGAGGCTCTTCGCGAGCAGATCCTCGGAAGTGTCTACGAAACCGGCAGTCAGCTGCCGTCCTCCCGAGGCCTCGCAAATGACCTTGGGGTTTCGCGAACGACGGTGACGGTCGCCTATGAGCAACTGGCTGCGGAAGGTTTCATCGACGTCCGTCAAGGCGCACGACCCCGCGTTGCATCTTCGTTGATCGGTCCTGGGACAAGCCGCACGCCTGCGAAACGGGTCGGCCCGGTTCTTCTGTCCGCCTATGGGGGCCGACTGCGCGTTACGCCGCCCTGGCCGGATTATCTGCCGACTGGGCTGAAGGTCGATTTCCGCTATGGCGACCTGGCGCCGTCAGACTTCCCCGCATTGGTCTGGAAACGTGCGATGAACGAGGCGATGGGGCAGCGCCCGTTGCGTCTTGCCTATGAGGATCCGCGCGGCTCGCGCCGGCTGCGCCAGGCGCTCCAGGGCTATCTCTGGCGCGCCCGAACCCTGAGCTGCGACCTCGAGCAGATCATCATCGTCAACGGTTCGCAGCAGGGCCTCGACCTATGCGCGCGCCTGCTTCTCGATCCCCCCGACCGCTTTGTCATCGAGGACCCGTGCTATAGGATGGCGCGTCAGGTCTTTGCCAGTACGGGTGCCTCGCCCATCCCGGTCACCGTCGACGAGGACGGGATGAAGACGGAGTTGCTGGCGGGGATCGGGGCGCGACTGGCCTATGTCACGCCATCGCATCAGTTTCCGCTGGGCGGCGTCATGCCGATCGCGCGCCGCCATCAGCTTCTGGAATGGGCGCGGCACAACAACGCCTATGTGATCGAGGACGACTACGACAGCGAATATCGCTACGATATCAATCCGGTCCCTCCGCTGCACAGTCTTGAGGACCACGGGGCTGTCATCTACCTCGGCACGATCTCCAAAACGCTCTCGCCGATGCTGCGTATCGGCTATCTCGTCGTCCCGACGGAATTGCAGGAGGTCTTCGCAACCGCCAAACAATTCGCGGACCGGCATTCGCCGGTGGCTGAACAGGAGGCTCTGGCCTCTTTGATCGAGAGTGGCGGCTACGAAAGCCATGTGCGGCGCGTGCGCAGGCTGAACGGCGAGCGTCGGGGGACGTTGCTGGGCGCCTTGCGGCGCAGCTTCGGAGATCGCATCGCTGTCCAGGGAGCAGAGGCCGGTCTGCACGTCGTCGTTTGGTTCGACGAACTGCCGCGATCGCGGGAAGCGACCCTGGTCGAAGCCGCCCGAGGCGCGGGCCTGGGCCTACACCTGATCTCGCCCCTTTACGAGCGGCAGTCGGACGAAGGCCACATCGATCGCATGGGGCTTGTCATGGGCTATGCCGCCTTGAGCATTCGGCAGATCGAGAAGGGCGTTGAGATCCTGCGAGCGGTTGTCAAGCAGGTGCAAGATGCGTTGCCGGGACATGGTGGCTAAAAACGGCGGGGACGTGGCGTGCTGGCGAGGAAACCGACCCTTGGGCTGAACCGTATTTCGTTTGCAAGCCAACTGGACTGGGAAAACGCCATGCAACTGGTGCTGTTGATCAGGCCAGTTTGGCTCAGATTTTCGTGCGAGACGAATTTCCGAGAGCGATGCATGACCCGGCAAGGAAAGCTGCTTCACATCCATATCGCGCCCGCTGCCTCCTAATGAAATGGAGGAACTGGCGGAGGCGCAGCTTGTTGCCGGCCGAGGCGGGCTCGAGCACCCGCAAGAGATAATCGACGATCTCTACCAGGCCTTGTCCACGGCCGAATGATGGAATTATGCGGCGCATGGTGCGGCATGCACCATGCCGATGCCAGAAGATCTGGACGATCGACAAGCACCTTTCTTCAAACATTTCCCGAACGACCCCCAGCGCAAAGCCTCCCCATGAGAAAAGAGCATCCCATGTCTTTCACGCCATTGGTTGCCCCCGAGATCAAGGCCCGCTACCCGGATTTTCATCTGATCAGCATTGTGGTGCGGAACGCTGAAATCGACGTGCCGGATGCACAGGCGTTGAACGACACGATTGCGGCGGCGGAACAGGCGGCGCTTCGCGATGACGCCCAAAGGGACGCGCATCTTGCGGCGTGGGCCGTTGCCTACGAGGCTTTCGGCACAAAGGCCAATCGAACGCCGTGCTCGGCCGCCGCGCTTCTCAAGCGGGTGCGGAAAGATGGCTCTCTCCCGCGGATTTCCGCACTGGTTGATGCCTACAATGCCGTCAGCGTGCTGTATGGCGTTCCGATTGGCGGGGAAGATCTCGATCTTTACCAGGGGGTCCCGAGACTTTTAATTGCGAAGGGAGCGGAGCCATTCGACACGATCCAGCAAGGTGAAATGGTAACCGAGCATCCCGAACCGGGCGAAGTCATCTGGTGCGATGATGCCGGTGTCACGTGCCGCCGTTGGAACTGGCGGCAGGGGCGGCGCACCATGGTCACGGTCGATACCCGCGCCATGTGGCTCGTGCTGGAAGCCCTCGGCCCAATGTCAGCTAAACAGATGACGGCCACCGGAGAGCATCTGATGGGACTTATCCAAGCGTTGTGCCCGGGTGCGCGAATCGAAACCGCGCGAATCGACGAGTCCACTACATCTCGTGTTCCTTAGGGTATGGCCCCACCTTTCGGAGAAACACCCCACTCAGCCCTGTCCGGATCTGGCGCTCCTTGCTCGCTCCGCTGGCCTACACAGTTGATTGCGAACGACCCAGAACGGCTCTCGAAAACGAGCGTCGAACGACATCAGATCACCGCTTGTTCTCCCTTAGCGTTGTTTGGCGTACTTTTATCGCGATGCCCTCCAGTGTTGGATGGTCCAAATTACGCAAGCTCGGTCGAGTGATCGCGGAGAAGCTTAATGTCGACTAAACGAAATTCATGGAGCGGTTCGGACAACGGGTGCGAACCCGGGACGTCGTGCCGGTGTCGTCAGGCTCTCCCGTCCGACTGAGCCTCGGTTTTCTTCACGGCGCGAATACTCCTGAGGCCGCCCGCATTCTCGTTAAGAGACAGCTGCCGCTCAGGACGGCCCACGCGATACTCACGGAGGTGGTCGATCACGGCAAGGCGTTCGTGACGGTTCCTTGCGTCGACGACCTGTTGGCACTGAAGAATGAACTGTCGTCCGCAGGCGTGATCGCGAAGGTTCATGCGCCGCGGCCGATAAGTGTTCGCGAAGTCCGGGATCGCACAAAGCTCTCTCAGGAGGCATTCTCCGTGAGGTATGGGCTCGATCTGGCAACGCTTCGAAACTGGGAGCAAGGTCGCTCGAAACCGGATGTAGCGCCGAATACTCTCCTTTGGACCATCGCCCGGAATCCGGAAGCAATCGAAGAATCGCTGGACATGGAGGACGGAGTGGCTGCCCCATCAACCTGAGGGGCCGGTCACTCCGGCGCGCGGCTATTCGGCCGCCAGCGCGACAGCCGGCCGCCGCGCGGTATCGACAGCGCGCAAGCCTCAAACGTCCGACGCCTTCCTTGGCATGTCGCACGCCAGATCCCAAACATGGTTCCACCGCAACGAGATGGTGACGGAAGCAGTGTCTGCACTTTGAAACGAGCCAGGCCTTTGCGTCCTCATGGACGTCGCGATCGTCTCGTCCCAGTAAAAGTCGCAATCATTGTCGATGCGACGTTCCGTGCCAGCTGGCCGTTTATTTTCCTAAGATCTGCGTTACAGGCCGGGGCGTTGTCGCCGTTTCGGCGGGTAAAATGGGATAGGCGAGCTCGGGTGCCTTTCCGGTCAGCGAGTTGAGGAAGGCAACAAGCAGGTCGACTTCTTCGTCCGCCAGTACCACGCCAAGCTGGGTGGTTCCCATGATGGCAACGGCCTGTTTCAGATCCCAAACCTTGCCCGAATGAAAGTATGGCGCGGTGAGTGCAACGTTGCGCAGCGGCGCCACGCGGAAAACATAGGAATCGTCGGCAGTATTGGTGACCGCAAATCGGCCCTTGTCTTTTTCCGGCAGGACCTCGGCGCTGGGCTGTTCCACGAGGCCGAATGGGTAATAGGCTTCCCCACCAACGTTGATGCCGGCATGGCAGGACGAGCAGCCTTTGTCCATGAAAAGCGCCAGGCCCTGTTTCTGTTCGGAAGTCATGGCGGCGTCATCGCCATTCAGGAAACTGTCGAAGGGGGCCGGCGTGACCAGTGTCGCCTCGAAGGCTTCGATTGCCTTGGCGAGGTTGTCGAAGGTGACCCGATCGGCTTCAGCCGGAAAAGCTGCATCGAACCACTCGACATATTGCGGCATGGACTTGAGCGTGGTGATGACTTGGCCCGGTGTATTGGCCATTTCGATCCCGGCTTGGACCGGTCCCTTCGCCTGAGCCTTCAGGTCTTCGGCACGACCATCCCAGAACTGGGCGATGTTGAAGACAGCGTTCAGTACAGTCGGCGCGTTGCGCTGTCCCTTCTGCCAACCATGGCCGATCGAGGTTTCGTGATTGTCGTCGCCGCCGGTGGCCAGGTTGTGGCACGAGTTGCACGACAAGACGCCTGACGCAGAGACGCGTGGATCGAAGAACAGTGCCTTGCCGAGAGCGATCTTTTCCGGGGTGATCGGGTTGTTGGCGACTGCCGGCGTGGTGGGTGGCAAAGCCTTGAAAGTGGCCATTGCCGTTTCTCTGAGGTCTGCGGGGATCGAATCCGCAGCAAAAGCGGTGGCTGTCAGCAAGGGGACAGCCATCGTACTGAATAGGATTTTCATAAATGATCTCGCTGCGTGGTGCACGCAGCCACTCTGGGATATGCGGCTCATGAACGCCCTGCGCTAGATCAGTTGCGGGAGAGGACCGGGTGGTCTGACACCTGTTTTCGCGGCAGAGCTTGGACCGTCCCGGAATTGAACGCTCTTCTCGATTGGATTTCAGGGAGGCGGAGGATCGCTGCTCGGCAAGCGGCGGCGCCGGAGCCCGGAGCCGTGCTTCGGTTCTCTCTGCGCCTTCAACTATGAAGAAATCGGGGCCACCGTGTCCGATTCGGTTTGGGGCCGGTTATCTGTTCCGCAGCAGGTCCTGCTCGACTTCCGCCTGCCTTCGCCAGATCGACGTGGGCCCAAATCGATCCGCGATAGTGTCTTGTAGCACCTTTGCGGGACGATCTTATTTCGACTGTAGAGGGCCGTTTCGGGTGAGCAAAATTACACGAATTTCAAAGGGCGCCCGAGTAGCTGTTTTGATTGGCTTGTGACGCCTATAGCCTCCATCGAGCGAATATTGGCAGACGACGGAGCACAATTTTGGCCTCGTTTATCAGCTTCAATGGGACAACTGCTTTGCGATAATAACAGGGCAATTTACCGTCATGAATTTGAGAGAACCAAGTCCCACGCAGTGATTTTCACACCGGAAGCGTTGCAGTCCTGTCGCGAGAAGCTCTAGCGCGCAAAATATTGTTTGTTTATACCACGCTCTAGATGCCGGCGAAATCTGGATACAATAACCTCGTCGGCGTACCCGCTCCAGCCTCACACACGACTGCGACGCCTATACTTGCGCTTTTCCACTGTCCGACATGCAGGCAGCGAGCCATTGCATCGCGGAGGTTGCATCTTCCAATATGACGACCTGTTTCGCAAAGCGGAAAAAACTCTTGCGCGCTGCGCTCGCAGGTTTTCGTCCGTTGTATGCATCAAAGCACGCCCTGAGGGCGGCTTCGTGGATCCGGTCTCTGCGATCTTCTGGCCATTCGTTGAGAAAATCGATAGCATCCGCAGGACGGGCAATCTCTTGCACGATGTGCGCTGCACGCCTTACGAAAGTGGGCTGCTGAAAGTTCCTGAGCTCATTCGTTCCTACCGACCTGCTGAACCGCTCGTTTGCGTGAACAGGCGCCTCCTCTACACCCGCCCACCATTGCGGAATGTGTTGTCACAGCGATAGCGGTTCAATAGCAAAGCAGCGGCGTGATGTCCTCGGTTTACCAGCGGTCCAATCCCTAACATCCTGCTGCGAGAGCGGCTCACCGGATGAATCTACATCGTTGCGACCATTGCGAATCCACGCTTGATAGTTCCTCCACGCGCCACCAGGAAGCGGCCACTGCTCTGCCATGGATTTCACAGCCAAAGAGAGGATGGCGAAACAGAAACAGCCGGCTTCGTTTCGAGATTACTGGTCATTTCGGCGCAAAGCTTACGGCCGAGACGCGCCTGAAAATGCGCAAGCACCGCGGCAGGTCACCAACAACGGACGGATCAACGATCACGACGGCGGGATACCGCGCCATAGATCTCGCTGGACGAGCATCGCAATAATCGTGTCGAGACAATCGTGTCGAGACCTTTGTTGCTTTCAGCGGCGACCGCCACTATGAAGCGACGCTTCGCCGACTGTGTTTCACGCCGCCTGGAGAGTTTCATGACAGAAGAAGCCGAAAAAAACATCGACACCCTCATCGAGCTCACGGCCGATGTCGTCTCAGCCTATGTCTCCAACAATCCGATCCCGGTGGGGGATCTCCCTGCCCTCATCGGCCAAGTGCACGCGGCTCTGAAAGGGACGGCCGGAGGTGTCTCTGCAAAAGAGCCGGTTGCCCTTACGCCTGCAGTCCCGATCAGGAAGTCGGTGACACCGGACTACATCATCTCCCTTGAGGACGGGAAGAAATTCAAATCGCTAAAGCGCCATCTGTCGACCCACTATGGGCTGACGCCGGATGGATATCGGGCCAAATGGGGCCTGCCGGCGGATTATCCCATGGTCGCGCCGAACTACGCCGCGGCGCGCTCGTCATTGGCCAAGACGATGGGGCTCGGCCGCAAACCGAAAGCGCCGGAAGCGCCGGAGCCGGAGCCGACGAAGCGAACCCGCAAGAAGGTTGCGGCTTGATTTCGGCAATCGAGATTCGTTCTGGAGCGTTGCAGCCATCGGCTTAATCTGCTCGTCATATAAAAAGGCGGGGCCAACCCCGCCTTCCTTTCAAACAACTTTGTTTCATGAGGAATTCGCGACGCCTGCAGCAATCTGCTGCCCTCAGTTGCTCGCTCCTATCGAGCGGCCGTGAGGACCTCCGGACCTACGCACCCACTCTTGCCAGGACGCAGAAATTTCAACCAGCTTTGCTGAGGCTGCCAGCGGAGGATTTGCCAGTGCGGCGATCCTGCTCGATCTCATAGTTGATCTTCTGGCCGTCAGCGAGGGTCGAGAGGCCCGCGCGTTCGACAGCGGAAATGTGGACGAAAACATCCGGACCGCCATTGTCGGGCTGGATAAATCCAAACCCCTTGGTGCTGTTGAACCACTTTACCGTTCCAGTAGGCATATACGTGTTCCTCCTTAACAATTGCCACGTGGGCAGGCCATCAGGCCTGCCCGACTCATAGCCGAGACTTGGGCGCAGCAAAAAGCGAAAAATTGTTAAGCCCCGATCAGCTGGCGCACTCAATTGTGGCCGGGGTCGCCAGCAAGCACTGTCCTACGGTACCGCTCGAGCATGGCCGCGAGCGCCCGATCCTTCCAACGCTCCTCAGCGCCACGTCTATGGCTGGTGCTTGGAGGCACGGGACGTAAGGCCGACCGCTGCTCGTGCCGCCAGGTCAAAGGCCGGGTAGTTCACGGAGCTACCTTCGTGCATAACGGCTCGACAAGCGCTTGAAGGAGTTTCGAATTGGATTGTTTCAAGACGGTCGAGGGGTTAATCGATGCCACCAGCGTGGAAGCGATCGATAACGCGCGCGTTTTGCTGGACCAGTTCAAGGGCAGGTCTGAAACAATCGCCCAAGCGATCGACGACTTCCTACTTGATTTCATGACCTTGCTGTTTGTGGTAGAAGCTACCCGCGAGCGGTTCCACAATCCGGCGAGGCGGTTGGCGCGCATCAGATTGAGCAGGATCAGGCTGTTACTCACCCGATGCTCTTGACCTAAGGGACCACGCCGCCAGGGATGCGTTTGCAGCCGCAAAGAAGGCAAAATCTGTTCGCCGGCAAACCGAGCACAGCCAGGCGGTATTTACGCAGATGAATTCGATCGCGACCGCCAAATTCTCCTGTTTGGTACCCAGCGACGACGGCAAGCGCGGACAGCTTCCGTGCTGCTGTCCTCCAGCGACCGACGTGCCTGCATGCCCCTCCACGGCGAGCTCGACGGTTGTTTCTTACGTTTGACCAAGGTCCCACGCAAACACTCCCCTTTCCTTTCGCGCAGCAACTCATCAGGCTCAACGGCCTCGCGGCAGGCGCATTACGCCAGAAGCGCGCTACCGCATCGTTTTTTCCCGCCCGAGTCCTACGATCTTCGTTTTCCAGCGCCTCGCCGATATCGCCCAAGTTGCCGATTTTTGGATCAGATCCGTCCTAGCGCGAGCAGGCTCCGCGCTCGAGTTGGCTGGGCTGCTCACGCCTCTGCCCTTCAGCATCGACCCGGTCTGGCTGTCGAGGACAGGGTTCCGCCGCGGCGACCAACATCTCCATTCTCACCGTCAGTGCAGCGGCCATTCGAAGCGCATCCTATACCCCTCTCCGGCAGCGCGCCCAATCTCTTCCGAACGAAGAAGATATTCTCAGCCGCGCGCGTCGCGTTCGGCCCTGTCCGATGTCCGACAATGTCGGATGCGCAACATGGCAGAGCCCGATTTGTCCACTGCCTCGAACGGTTTTCTGATCTGGCACGGTGCATGCTTGGTCATCCGCAAGGCGTCGCGGACCAAGGAGAATCCGTCCCATGATCACCTCACCAAGAAATACCGCCGCAGGTCACCTGGGTCCATCCAAAGATGAGGCTCGGGTAAGGCCTGGCTCCATGAAGAGCTTATTTATCTGGCTCGGCGCTACCCGCCGATCCTCCCACGCGGGGAGACGGGGACGCAGCGCCTTCGTCAAAATTAGGAACAAATCACTTTGCCTCGAACCTTGCCTTTCGACCAGCCACCACAACCGGAGCCATCGATCGTCCGCCTGGCTGCGCAGGGCGTTCATTGCCACCGCGCTGGCCCTGGTGACGACCGCTCCGGCTCTGGCCGCCACCGCCGGCGGCAAGGTGACGGATTTTCTGCTCGACAACGGCATGGAAGTGGTCGTCATCCCCGATCACCGCGCGCCGATCGTCACTCATATGGTGTGGTACAAGATCGGCAGCGCCGACGAGCCACCCGGCAAATCAGGCCTTGCCCATTTCCTCAAGCATCTGATGTCCAAGGCGACGACCAACCACGCCGCCGGCGAGTTCGACCGAGCCGTCTCAGCCATCGGCGGCTACAATAACGCCTTCACCGCCTATGACTACACCACCTTCCTCGAGACGGTGGCGCCCTCGGCGTTGGGTGAGATGATGGGCTTCGAGGCCGATCGCATGTTCAACCTCATCCTCAACGAGGATGATATCAAGACCGAGCGCGACGTGATCCTGGAGGAGCGCCGTTGGCACAGAGAGACGAACCCGCATGCTCTGCTGGACGAGGAGGTCAACGCGACGTTGCGGCAGAACCAGCCTTACCGCATTCCGGTCATCGGCTGGATGCAGGAGATGGAGAAGCTGAACGGCACCGACGCATTCACCATCTACAACAAATACTACCGACCGAACAACGCCGTGCTGGTGGTGGCCGGCGACGTAGAGCCTGAGACGGTGAAGGCGCTGGCCGAGAAGACCTATGGCAAGGTTGTGCGCGGGCCGGACCTGCCCCCGCGCAACCGTCCGATCGAGCCGGAGCAGAACACCAGGCGCACAGTGACGCTGACCGATGCGCGCGTTTCGGTGCCGAGCTTTTCCACTCAATGGGTTGTGCCGTCCTATCATACGGCAGAGCCCGGCGAGGCCGAGGCGCTCGACCTGCTGGCCGAGATCCTCGGCGGCGGTAACCGCAGCCGGCTCTATCAGGAACTTGTCGTCAAGCAAGGCATAGCCTCGGCGGCCGGCGCCTCCTTCCAGGGCACCATGCTAGACGACACCAATTTCACCATCTCCGGCTCGCCGCGCGGCGATGCAAAGCTCGTCGATCTCGAAGCGGCAGCCGTTGCCGAAGTCGCCCGGATCGCCAAGGATGGCGTCACCAGCGACGAGCTGGACAAGGCCAAAGACCGCTATATCCGCTCGGTGATTTTTGCGCACGACGAGCTGGACCACATCGCCAACATTTATGGCAAGACGCTCACCACCGGTGGCAATGTGAAGGACGTGCTCGAGAGGCCGGACCGCGTCCGCAAGGTCACCACCGACGAGGTCAAGGCGGTCGCCGCGCGTTATCTGGTGCTCGACCATTCGACGACAGGCTATCTTTTGCCGCAGCAACAGGCGGGGAATTGATCATGAGCTCCATCCCCATGCAAACGCGCCGGCCGGTCTTCCCCCGGCGCGCCTTCGCCACCCTGTTCCTCTCCATCCTCTTTCTCATCTTGCGGGCGCTCGCCCGGTAAACGGGATCTGTCTAAAGCCGCGAGGAGCGGTTTTCGCGGGCCTTGCCAGGCATTTGCCGGTTCAGGCGTCATTATTGGGGTGTGCTCCTCCTCAGGCCAGCCTCTCTTCGAGTGGATAGAGTCGCCGATTCGTGGTCCGCAGATTGTAGGCGCAGGCCACCAGCATCCACTCCGCGCGGTTGGCGAAGCCGATGTCCGTTGTTCAATCGTTCGACCAGTAGAACCGCGAGGCATCTCCTAGCGTATTCAGGTATTCTCCCTTTCCAGTCGGGTACCGTGGTCTACCAGCTGTCTGGCCGAGGCCCTATAAGGAACCCGGACGTCGCGGAGTACACACCGCACCTGCTATATATACCTGCTGCGTTGAGGAGGAATCCGGTATTGCCCCTGTGCCTGCCGATGATCCGTCACCTGAGATCCCCCGACCTGTTTGGACCCATTGATCGCCTGCCGGCACTTGGCACGCGGATTAGCGAGCGGACATTCGAGGTCCTCAACCCGTCGACTGGCGAAGTGCTGGCAGAACTACCCGACATGGGTGTCGAGGAGACATGCGCTGCGATCGACAAGGCCTATGTCGCGCAGCCTGGATGGGCAGGGCTGACCGCACGTGAGCGCAGCGACGTTCTATGGCGATGGCATCAGTTGATCATCGACCACGCCGACGATCTCGCCGCGATTCTCACCGCGGAGATGGGCAAGCCGCTTGCCGAAGCCAAGTCGGAGATATGGCATGCTGCGGCGTATCTGCAATGGTACGCCGAGGAGGCCAATCGCGTCTATGGCGAGACGATCTCCGCACCATCGATGGACCGCCGAATGCTGGTAATCAAGCAGCCCATCGGAGTTGTTGGCACGATAACACCATGGAATTTCCCGGCCTCGATGGTGGCGCGCAAAATCTCGCCAGCCTTGGCGGCGGGCTGCACGATCGTCCTCAAGCCCGCTGAACAGACGCCGCTCGTGGCGGGAGCAATGTTCGCCCTCGCCCATCAGGCTGGCTTTCCCGAAGGCGTCGTCAACCTGATCTATGCGTCCGAAGGTGACGCGGTCGGCCGCGAACTTTGTACCAATCCTAAGGTCCGCAAGATCAGCTTCACCGGGTCGACTGAGATCGGGCGCCTTCTCATGCGCCAGTGCTCGGACCAGATTAAAAAAGTCAGCCTTGAGCTCGGCGGCAATGCACCTTTCATCGTCTTCGATGATGCCGATATCGATGCCGCGGTTGACGGTGCGATCCAGGCGAAGTTCCGCAATGCCGGCCAGACCTGCGTTTCGGCGAACCGCCTTTACGTCCAGTCGGGCGTTCACGACGAGTTCGTCGAGAAATTCGTGCAACGGGCTCGCCAACTTCAAATTGGTGACGGTTTCGCTCCCGGAGTGGACATTGGACCGCTCATCGACAAGCACGCTTTGGCCAAGATCGAATCCCATATTGCCGATGCCGTCGCCAAAGGCGGCGCAATTCGATGCGGGGGCAAACGCATCGGCACGAATGGCACGTTTTTCCAACCGACAGTCCTGACCGGTGTCTCCAGCGAGATGACCGTCGCGCAAGAAGAGACATTCGGGCCGCTGGCACCGATTATTCGCTTCAAAGATGCGGATCAGGTCGTGCGTGAGGCCAACGACACGATCTACGGCCTCGCGGCCTACTTTTATGCCTCCAACCTGAAGCGTGTCTGGCGTGTGGCCGAGGCCTTGGAATATGGAATGGTCGGGGTAAATACCGGCCGGATGTCTTCAGAAGCGGCGCCGTTCGGTGGGATAAAACAGTCCGGCATCGGGCGGGAGGGATCCCGCCATGGCCTCGAGGACTACCTCGAAATGAAATATCTCTGCATGGGCGGCGTCTGAATTTTCGGCTTGCAGGGTTCACAGACCGGGTAACCTAGCGAGCGATCTCCAAATATGTGAATTGTAGGATCGCTCCTCGATTGGGAACTGAGGGGCGGCTCCGTACCCGAGCAAACACGCTCCTGAAGGAGCACCCTGGCTGGACTTATCTCTCGACGAGACAAGCGTCTGCTTTGTCGGCGAAGACGGCGTGCATGTGACGGAGGATACGCTTGCGAGGGATTTGGCGGCCCTCGCCGACTATCTTCAGGCGACGGGCTGTCGTTGCGCGGGTATGGTTGGAAGCTTGTGCACCATCGCGATCGTGAACGCTGGTTGTGCGCAATATCCGGTTTCTGGGGCAGAATTTTGAACCTGCTACCTTCCGATTGTCAGTAGCTCACTTGTTCTTCGGCCGACTGACGCGCCGGTACAGGCTCGGACAGAATCGAAGATAGCATCAGGCAGGCGTGCGCATTCGACATTTCCGGTGATCGGCGAACGATCCAGGGCGCGCCAGGTTGACCAAGCGCCTCGAACCGCATGACAGTCTTGACCGGCTGGAGGACGGAAATCCCGCGATGCCGAAGAGGTTGGTCAGCGCAATCGAGCCCACACGGCATTTGCGGCACGAAACAGCAAGGGCTGGGAAGCGATCGGCCGAGCGGTTCTCGAAGGCGCGGGCCAGGGTGTCGACGATGCGTTGGTTCAGGTCCGCCAATCTGGTCTCTACCGTCTGATAGCGGGTTCGGTCGCCAGTGACAGCGAATAAAGATATTTGGCATCATCGGCTTTGATTGCCGCGCAGATCTGGTCGAGATTGGGATAGCTCACTGATGCACCTTTGGGCTCACAGTGCTTCCTCCTCATCGAGATGAGGATTGCCGGATTTGGCGTAGAACACCAACACGGGTCCGAGATCAAAGCGCGTCCCGGGCGCAAGGCGCTGGACGGACCGGGGCCATGTTTCGGTTGAGACGCCATCGATGCCTCGCGCCAGCGTTCTGGCGAATCGGGGCATCAGCGGAGCGAGTGTCGCTGCCAGGATCGCAGCGGCCGTCGTCTGAAGGGCTAGCGAAGTCCGATTGCGGGCGGGATAGAAACGTCGCGCCGCTGCATAGTCTTGCGCCCGACGGTAGATCACGCAATCGCGCACGAAATCGCAGACCTGAGCGGCCGCGCGCCGGACCGAGAAGCCTTCGTCCGAATAGGCGCGCTCCATCGCCGCGCGATAGATCTCTATCCGAGCAAAGAAGGCGCGGTCGGCCGGGCTCCAGTCGCCTGCATCGGGTACACGGCCGGCAAAATCCTGCTTGATTTCCTGGTTCAACGCATCAAGCCAGTTCAGCCAAATCCCTTGGAACACCTCGTTCTCGGTGCGGCGCAGCGCGTCCAGCGTGAAATCCGTCCGCTCACCTTCCGGGCGCGTCAGGCCCAAATGGAGGCGCACGACGTCGACTGTCTTTGGGCTCAGAACCTCCTTGCCCCAGACCGCATGGCGGCAGCTGGTTGAGAACTTCTTGCCGTCGAGCAGGTAGAACTCGTTGACGTGATAGTGGATGCGTGGCGTCCAGTGGGAGAAGACCTCGGCGTAAAGAGCGGGGTAGAGTAGCGCGTGGTAGAACGAATTGTCGAAGCCGAAGAAATGGACAATCTGCCAGTCGTTGCCGGGCATCTCCGCCTTCCAGTCGCGACCCAGCAAGCGGCCGAGCGCCTGAATGTTGTAAAGAAAACCGAAGGCCATTTCCGGCCAGACCCAGATCACTTGGCCCGGGAACCCTTCGGCCGGCAGGCCCCAGTCCGAGGGGTGGGTAATGGGCACTGAAAAGTTGCCGCGTCGGCGTAGGCGCGCGAAGAGATCCAAGATCCGTAGCGGGACGCCCGACGCCCTTAGATGCCGGTCGATATTGTCGTAGCATCGGTCCAAGGCAAGTTCCGGGCGGCGGACGGAGCCGACCAGCGGCGCCTCGGCAGACTGCCGTGACCGGGCTGCACCCAAGTCGTGGCAAAGGTTTGGGGCGCCGCATTCCTCGCAGATGTTGCCACCGGCGGAGCCGCCACAATCGGGGCAGAGGCCGCTAACATCCGGCTCGTAAAGATAGTGGCCTGTCACAGCATCGAAAAGCGCAGGGCTCTGGCGCAGATCTACCGCCGTGCTGCTCAGAAGACTGCGGAAACACGCGGCTTGAAACTCGCCGTAACCGTCATCGCCCATTGTGGGTTGGAAGCTGTGGACGTCACAATCGAGAAGTGCAAGCGTGGCGCGAATCTCGTCGGCGTAGTAGCGCGCCACGTTTGCAGGCGTCGATTGATCGGCATCGGCGCGTGTCGTGACGTAGCTCTGGTTGTCATCGCTTCCAGTGAGGTGATATGCTTCGACTCCTTTCATGCGCAGGAAACGAGTATAGACGTCGGCGCCGAAATAGGGGCCAGAAAGATGCCCCAGATGCAGATCGCCATTTGGCGTTGGCGGCGTGGAGAAGACGAAGATCGGCCCGCGTGGAGCCGTGGTCTTTGCAGCGGCATCAAGGGCGGCCTCGCCGTCTCGCCAGTAGACATCGACGAAATCTAGGTCTTCGTTTCCGTCGTTGCGCAGCACATGCGCTTCAAAAGGGTGGAACAGAACGACATCGCCCGCCTCGACCGAGATTTCCCCACGGTCGGTCGTGACCTTGCCCGCGCCAGACAGGACCACGAAGGCCTCGATTTCGTCGTGCCGATGGGGCTCGGATGTAACGCCTGGTGCCAGCCTACCGAACGAAAAACCCGTGCCGACGCTTCCCGTTCCAAGCGTGGCCATGTCGATACCGAACGCCCGCGACAGCTCCGTTCGAGAAAACGTGTATTTGCGCATGACGAACCTAAGCTGTTGAAGCAGTGGGATCTTCGGCTGCCAACGCAACAGCCTCTTGTGCAAGTTGCGCTGAGAAGCGGCAGCCCAACCCGTTGGCGGCCCCGGCCAGAATAATGCGGCTCTGGGCCGCCAGGCGGGCAACGAGGGGGGCGCCAGTCGGGCTGTAGGCGTCATAGAAGACCGCCCTGCGACCACCTCCACAATCCACGTGCCGAAGCGTCGTAACGGGCTGCGGTCGATGCTCCGCGAGCCCGCAAATCAGAACGCCATACTCTCCGCGCATTTTTGAGCGGCCGATCAGTTTCGTGTGCATGCCTCCGCCTGGCTGCGTGAGCTCAATCGCGATAGAAAATGCCATTTGGGGGCTTGAGTTTGTCGAGATCGGCCACTTTGCCCTCGGGCGGGTTAAGGGCGCGCTTAAGCACGTTATATTCAGCGCGGGTCGGTCCACCGGTTGAAGCACGCTGGAACACCAAGTAGAGTGTCCGCCGAGAACGATTGCTTTTGTTCGGTCGTGAGTAGTGCGGTGCGTAATCGTCGAAGATGAAGATGTCGCCAGCCTTCCATACTACGGGTTCCCAAGAAAACATTTCGGCGACTTGAGGATCGATCACCCCACCGGCATCCATGGGAAACACCCCCTTCTTGTGGTTGCCGGGGCTGAAAAAAAGCCCGCCGTTTTCCGGGTCGGAGTCGTCGATGCCTATGGCAACCACCGCATGGACCATCCGGTCGGGGAGTTTGTGTGGAATGTGATAAATGTCCTGATGCGGGAGATAGCCGCCGCTGTCGGGGTAGTGGAAAATCAGCAACTCCTTGAGCCTGCGCGAATCTTCGCCAAGCAAATCCTCGACCGCTGATTTTATACGCTGATCTTCTAAGAGCAAACGACGCAATGGATCATGGAAGTCGAGAAAATTCTCGATCTTGGAGGTGATCTTTCGATTGTCCGTCGTCTTCTCGAACCACATGAGCCATTTATCATTGCTGACATCCCAGCGTGACATATCTTCGACAAAACTGGAGATATCTTTCTGAGCCGCTGGAGCGAAGAAGCTTTCGAGCCTGACGTATCCGTCTTTCTGCCACTTTTCTCTTTGTGCATCAGTCAACATGCGAAAAGCCTCCTGTTGGAAAGACTGGTTGGTCGGACATCCCGATTAGGGCAGTCGGGCGCTGGTCAAGTTGCGGGTCCACGGAGACGGACTCACGTCATGTGGGACGGCGATGCTAAGTGCGTTCCGCTCCGGCGGATATTGTCCGCAGAAGCTCGGCGCGAGACTGCCTATGTCAGGCTCAGCCGGGTCCAGGGGTTCCGCAAACTGGGCCGGATCAATCGCTTCACCCGGTCCAGCCACGACACGCATCGCTAAAGGCCGGCACCATCCGCTGACCGCCGACCCAGCCATGGCCGCCAAGACCACGGCGCTCTTTCGAGTGAGCGACCTGGTACGGTCTTGACAACCGTAGGGGAAATACACGCCCCCGGAATAATGCGATGCGCCGCTTGGTCCAAGGGCTTGTTCGGTCACGATGATTTCGGAGAAGCCTCCGGCCTTCGCCGCAGCGGAGGCGGACATCATTCCTAGGATGCCACCGCCGATGATCAAAAGTCTACGAGTCATATCCCGCTGCCCATTTCTTCGGCTGCGGGGGCGGGCCAGCTCTCGATCGAGGTATGGCTGATGAAGCCAGGATGCTCGGGGTTCGCGCATGGCGCGCGCCCAAGAAGGCTATCGAGGATGCGGCGCGCGCGCCAGGCCAGCAGGCTTAGGTTCGGATCGGCCAGGCCGCGCTGCCCGAGGCTCGCGTTTTGTACGAAGATGCGTCTGTCACGCGGTCCGTCCCAGCTCACCGAAAAATCCTCGCGAATAGCTAATTCATTGTCGATCTGCTCCAGCCGGTGCGCGATGGGTTCCAAGAAGTCTGGCACCGCGTTCTCGTAGCCGGTGGCCAGGATGACGATGTCAGCCGTGACTTCTTCGACTTCGTCCATGCCGTGCTGCAGGGTCAGCCTGTGACCCGCGCCGGCGTTGATGCAGTGCGAGACGGTGCAGCCTGGCCGCAGTGTGATGTCGCATCGGTTTGGCTCGACAAATGCGTGGCGGTACAGCGCCTGATAGATCGCGCGCAACGTGCTTTCCGAAATGCCGTCCGAGGCAAGCACGAAACGCCGCAGGAGCAGCTTACGCTGCGACTCGCTCATCGCTGCGAAACGATCCGAAAAGCAGGGCATGAACAACTCGTTTGTGAACGGGCTGTCGTCGAGAGGCAGGTAGTTCTCACGCTGCGAGACCCAAGTGATCGAGGCAGGCCGCCGTTCTTTCGGCAGGCCGACAAGGTGCAACATCACCTCGGCTCCGGACTGGCCTCCGCCAACCACGCAGACATGCTTTCTCCGCACCTCAGGATGGACGTGCAATAAAACAGATGAGTGGAACAGGTTGCGTCCAGTCCAGCCCTGAAACTGAGGCGGAATTTGCGCCTGCTTGCCAATGCCGACCACGACGTTTCTGGCGCCGAGAACCGCGTTATCGGTCCGCACCCGAAACGCGCCGTCAAAGCGGATTTCGTGCACGGTCTCGCCGCCATGGACAAGTGGGTTCCTGTGGAAGGCCCAGTTCAGGTACTGCTCAAACTCAGCTCTGAACACAGCCTCGAACTGTGCGTTCAGGAAGTGGTACAAACGCCCGTTCTCGTGCAGGAAGTTTACGAAAGTGTACGCTGATCGCGGACTCACCAGTGTGACCAGATCCTTGAAGTGGCTCACCTGGAGCTCCGAGGAATCGAATGCGATGCCTGGATGCCAGCGGAAGTCGACCTGCCGATCCAGGAACAGTGCCCCTTGCCCAACTTGCTCGTGTATCTGACACGCAAGGCTCAAATTGGACGGCCCAGCACCGACCCCAACGCAAGATAACTCCACTTGCTTTCCTCCTATAGAGTCTTCCCACTGGGCGGCTTGTTCGTGGCGAATATCGGCCATAGCCTTGGGCCCCCTCGCGGACGTTCGAGCCCCGGTCCCGACCGGGTTTGGAGAATTTGTCCAGCGCGCTCGGGTCGAATGTAAACCCGAGCATTGCAGCGCTGTGACAATCGACGGGTTATGCCGGCGACGTGGGGCAACGACGTATGTCCTTTCCGCCCGTCTGGATGCCCGCGTCGCGGTCACGCGAGACGCTTTCCAGGCCCATTAAGGTGTTTGAGGCCGGCGCAATCGCCCGCCTCAACCATGACTCGCCGGCCTTTCGGCGGCTTGATGGCAGGCGAGAGCGCGGTTTTTCTGCGGCGACGGCATTTTCGGTGCGCATGATCATGGACGACGTCTCGCTGATGCGTTCGCAGAGTCCCATGCATGGGCCGTGCCAGAGAAGAAAAGTTTTTATTAAGCAATAGGTTGGCCGATTTGCGATCCTGTCGGAAATCCGACATTGAGGGGAACGCCTCACGGCGACGCCCGATTTGCACGTCCCTGTCGTCTTTTCCGAATAGCTAGTCGGGCACCTTCTGCACCAGAATACTTCTCTCGTGGAGACCAGCACGAAGTCTTCATGCACCGACAGTGCAGAACCTGGTCTCTGCCGGACAGATCGCGATATGCCTTCTCCCATCGAGGTCGACAGTTGCAAGAGCTGCCAGATCCTTCGCCCTATCGTGCCGTTGCGCTGGCTCGATCCCGACATCCTCGGAGGCCGCGATCATGAAGAGTGACGCAATCTCATGTCCGCCGCGAGGCCTCTCTCATGGGAAAGCAATTCTCTATGTTGGTGTCGGATCGATGCTCTTGATCAGATGGTTGCGGATGGGCGCATGCCCAGACCTAAGCGCATCAATCATTGCGCGATATGGGACCTTCACCAACTGGATTGTCGAATCTCTGTAAAGATAGCCGGAAGACAATTGCGTTATGACCACTCTGCCGGTCTCAAAAGCACGTGCGCCATTCGGTCCCTGCGACTCAATCCAGGCGGAGGGATGAGGCCGCAAAGCAGTCTTTTGCGCGCCCACCGGTGGGCCAGGATGGAGCCATCGTAAACGCAGTTATTCGATGATCGCGCCGCGGAGTCCTCAGGCTGTGCCGCGCCCGACACCGGCGACGTAGTGGTCGTCGATCGCCCCGTCGCCGATGTCGATCCGAAGCTCGGCCAGTTTCGCGGTGAGCTTCACTGCTTATTCCGCAGTGCCCACCGATCTGGCACGGGAGGTTCTATCAGGCGGTCACGGCTGCATTCGTTGTCGGGTCTCCGACAAAGTCGGACATGAGACAACCGCGATCAGAGCCATGTCATTGTTGTTAAATGATTTTCTCGTTTGGCACGACACCTGCAACGCAGTCCGCAAAACGCGCTGCGGCACGGACAGAGGAGAAATCATCCCATGATCATGCGCGCCGAACATGCGGTCGCCGCCGCGAAAACAGAGCTCTCCCGAGGCTAAGGAGAACATTGAAATTGTTTTCCAGTCGACATCATTCTTCACGTTATCCGGACATGACCGCGTTCGATTTCCGCCCAACGCTGAATGCTCCCGACGGTGATCCCTATCTTTGGCTAGAAAATGTTGAAGGCGAGCGGGCACTTGCCTGGGCCGCCAGCCAGTCGGCCAGAACCCTGGGGCACTTCGGTGTAACGCAGTTCGATCGCGACCGTGACCCCCTGACAGCGATCTTCGACCGTCCTGACAAGATTGCCTTGATCACCCGCCGCGGCCCGTACCTCTACAATTTCTGGCAAGATGCCGGAAATCCGCGCGGACTGTGGCGCCGGACCACCCTTGCCGCCTACATGAAAGTTGCTCCCCAGTGGGAGCTACTGCTCGATCTGGACGCCCTCGCCGCTAGCGACGGAGAGGACTGGATCTGGGGCGGCGCGTCCCTTGAGCCGGAGAGACGGGAAAGAGCCGTTCTGCGCCTGTCGCGCGGCGGCAGCGACGCGGTCGTGCATCGCGAATTCGATCTGGGATGTCTTAGCTTTGTCGCTGATGGTTTCAACCTCGCGGAGGCCAAGGGCGAGGTTAATTGGCTCGACCCTGACACGCTTCTGCTTTCTAGTGTGCTTGGTGATGGCATGGCCACCCGCTCCGGTTACGCGCGCACCGTGCGGCTGTGGAAGCGTGGCGCGGATCCGCTCACCGCGCCGGTAATATTCGAAACCGGTTCCCCCTCCATGGGCGTGTTCTGCCATCTGGACCGCACCGCCGAGAGCGAGCGCCTCTGGTTCATCGAGCGGTCGACCTACTTTGAGAAGATCGTCCGAATCGGCGACAGGAGCGGGCCGAAGATGCGGATCGACCTTCCTCAGGACGCCTGGTGGAGCGGCTTCGGCGACTGGATGGCGATAAAGCCGCGCAAGCTATGGACAGTGGGAGGGATGACCCTTGCCGCGGACGCGCTGATCGGCATCTCGGTTTCCTCCTTCATCGCTGGCGAGCGCAGTTTTGCCATCCTCTTTGAACCAGGCGACAGGCGCTCCCTCCAATCATTCTTCTGGAGTAACGGGAAGCTCGTTATCTCCTACCTCGTCAACCTCGATCCACGTTTCGAGATGTTCACCCCCGAGGGCCAGGAATGGACGCGCCGAGCGCTGGACACCGTGCCCACCGAAGGGACTGTTCACCTTCGGTCGCTCGATGCTGAACGTCACGAGACCAATGGAGAGGTCCTCATTTCGGCTCAGGACCCGATCACGCCGCCGAAGCGTCTCCTATTGGACCTCAATGCCGCGGCGCCTCTCGGCGCTCCAGTAATCGTGAAGCGCGACCCGGAGAATTTCGACGCATCCGGGCTGATGGTCACGCGCCACGAGGCAGTCTCGACCGATGGTGAGATGATCCCCTATATGCAGGCCGGTCCGGCGAACGGGAACGGGGATGCCCCGGTTCGCCTCACCGCCTACGGCGGGTACGGCAAATCGCTCCTGCCCCACTACAACTCCTCGCTCGGCAAGCTGTGGCTCGAACGCGGCGGCACGTGCGTGGTGGCGAACATCCGGGGCGGCGGCGAGTTCTGCACCGTTGGCACGAGGCCGGGCGCAGGGAGGGCAAGCGCCTCGCCCATGACGATTTCGCCGCCGTTGCCGCCGACCTCGTGCGAAGGGGCATTACGCTGCCGAGGCGGATTGCCGCCGAGGGCGGCTCAAATGGCGGCCTCCTGATGGCCAATATGCTGACCCGCTATCCTGAAAATTTCGGCGCGCTGTTCTGCAAAATGCCGCTTGTCGACATGCGCCGCTACACCAAGCTTTTGGCGGGCGCGAGCTGGATTGACGAATATGGCGATCCCGACAAGCCGGAGGAATGGATTTTCCTAAAGGAAATCTCCACTTATCACGCCGCAACGCCGGGACAACCGTATCCGCCCGGGCCACGCGCGTAAGATGGCCGCAAAGCTGCAGGCTCTTGGCTATCCCGCTTACTTCTACGAGCCCGGCGCGGGCGGGCACGGCTACGGCAAGGACAATCGGGAGCGGGCCGCATTCATTGCTCTGGGCAACAATTTCCTTCGCAGTGCGATCGGCTGGCAACCCGATGGCGTTCGATAGGTGGGCGGAGACAAAGGGCAATGTTTCAATAAGTGAGTACAGGTCGATGATTGCGAGCATAATGTGTGCGCGGTCCCACACAAACCGCGCATGAGCGCTCCGCCAATCCCAAGCAATTCGAGCAAGATTTTCCGTAATTCAGTCCACATTTTCTGAAGAGCAAGGAGAGAATATCATGGCGAGAAACCAAATGCGCGTGGCGCGGGGAGTAACAGCGGCCGTCATCCTCATGGTGGTGGGACAGCAGGCCGTCGCGGCGGACCTTGCGCAAGCGGGGAGCGTCCCGCAGGCGGGAGCCTCGGTCACGGAAGCGCCAAGCCCTTGGCAGATCCGCCTGCGCGCGTTGGGCGTCATCACTGAGGATTCGGGCAACGTTAATACGGTGCCCGGCTCCGGTCTTTCCTTTTCGGACACGGTGCCGCCGGAACTCGATATCTCCTATTTCTTCACGGACAACATCGCCGCCGAACTCATACTCGGCACCACCTATGCCAACATCGAGGGCCAAGGAGCGATCGGCGGGCTAGGCAATATCGGCAAGGTTTGGCTGCTGCCGCCCACGCTCACATTGCAGTATCATTTTACCAATTTCGGCGCTTTCAAGCCCTATGTCGGCGCCGGCGTGAACTACACGATCTTCTATAACCAGGATGCCGGCAGCGCCGATGCTCTCAAGGTTAAGAACACGTTCGGCACCGCGCTGCAGGTGGGGTTCGACTACATGGTGGATCAGCACTGGGGGGCCAACTTCGACGTGAAGAAGCTTTTCCTCAAGCCAGACTTCGACGTCACGGTCGACGGCGCGAAGCTGACGGGGAAGGCTGCGCTCGATCCGTGGTTGATAGGCGCAGGCGTCACCTACCGTTTCTGATACCAAAGGCGACGCGGCTTGCTGACAACCGATCTGAAATCAAGGGCGCCTCCTGCGCCCTTATACCCTCGAAAGCCGTGACGCTCAGGACAGGTGAGATTGGAGAGACGTGTCTTCACTTCCAGTGCAGCAACACTCAGCGGCAGCACCAACAAGCTCGATCCGATTGGTTTCGGCTCGCCGGCTGATAGTGAAGATTGGCTCAGCACTGATCGGCGATCCAGAAACCGGATAAATACGCGGTTCTTGGCTTGAGACACTAATAGAGGATGTCGTCCGATTTTTCGCTCGCGGGCAGCAGGTGATCATCGTCACGTCTGGTGCTGCCGCGGTCGGCTCAAGTCACTTCAACCATCTGGACAGATCTCTGTGAGTTGAGGAGAAACAAACGGCCGCCGTTATCAGGTTCAACTCATGCGTGCCTATGAACAGAGTTTTAAACGCTGTAGTTTTGGCGTTGGGCAAATACTATTGACCCACGAAGATATAGATGTTCAGCATCGCCGCCTCAATGCGGTTTCAACCCTTCAACACTTCTCAAAGTTGGCGACGTACCCATTAGCAACGAGAACGACACGACCGCAACGGCGGTCGTACGCACTCGGACACGACGGCGCCGGGCCAAATTCAGGTGCATGGAAGGTTGGTTGTGCCGCCACTTTCTCACCGCCCCTCTTACGAGCAAGATTGACTGACGGTAGCGCCCGATCCAAGTATCTGCGGCTGCGGGTGGCGCGCATGTTTCAGGGGTTTCGGTTCAAAGTCGTCGTCGCACAGCAATGGTCGGCCCACACCTTGCAATCGAGTCATTCCTCGGATGCAACTCGACCAGTTCGCGGTGAGTTGAGTTTTCCGCGGCGCACACCGAGCTCGCACAGGGGACCGACAGGCGGTCACGGTTAGACTCGTTGTCGGATCTTCGACGATGTCGGACATGAGACAGTGCTATTAGAATGATCGCACTGTTCTGAAATGATTTTCCTAGTTGGCACGACCCATGCTCGGGCTATCCCCAAACGCGCTGCGGCACGGACTGAGGAGAAATCATCCATGATCACGCTCGCCGAACATGCGGTCGCCACCGCGAAAACTGAGCTTTCCCGAGCCGAAGGAGAACCTTGCGTTTGTCTACGGCGATGGGGTCTAGGCTGGGCCCTGTGGCGGTGAGCGCGGCCTCCAGCATCCGCGCCTCAGCCCTCAGGCACCTCATTGCTCTTTCTGCCCGTCCGCTTGGATTTCTTAAAGACGTGACCTTGCACGACACGGGATACGTCGATGCGGTTCTTGTGCACGGCCGGTTCGATTTCGAGTGCTACACGGAAGATCTGTTTCATAAGCTCGCCTTGCCCTTCCCTCCCAGCTTGTGCACGGCACTACCGTTACGCGGTGCCGAATTTCTGGCCGGTCGCGCGATGGCAGACGCGGCGTTGCAGGCGCTGGGCCAACTTACTACTGAGATTCCCATCGGTCCCGACCGCGCCCCAGTCTGGCCAAAAGGCTCAGTTGGTTCAATCACCCATGCGCGGGGCATTGCGCCTGTTTCGCCAAAGGCGATCCAGGCTGGCAAGCCGGTGTCGACATCGAGGCAATAGCCAGCGGCCACGCGTTGGAATCGATCCTGAGTATGACGGCTAACCAGCGTGAACGTGCCTTGATTGCACGACAGACGGCGCTCCCTCCAGATCGGCTGGCAACGCTGCTCTTTTCGGCAAAGGAGACACTTTTCAAAGGACTCTACCCGGTGGTGCGGCGCTTTTTTGGGTTCGACTGTGCTGAACTACGGACGCCCCCTGCGAACGGATGCTTGCGGCTGCACCTAACACAAACCCTTTGCGGGGAATTACCTGCGGGCGAATCCTATGACATCCGCTCTGATACCACCGCCGACTGGGTATTGACTTGGCTAGCCGTGCATCGGTTACGGAGGCAAGCCTGATCACCCGAGCCGCATGTAAAATATAGCGGTCTGCCCTTTCACAGCCGGTTCCGTCCGGCGGATCCTCGTCGCGCGCTCGTGAGGCGTCAGCTTTTGCAAACTATGCGCGTCGTCTGCGCCTTGCGCTGCTCAGACACACACTCCACTTGCTCGAACATTTCCTTGCCCGGGCGGACGAGGCTGTCGCGACCGGCCTCGGCTCGAAACGCCCAGATCCTGATCACCGTCCCTCGGCCGAAAAGATGAAGCTGAACTGATGACGGTCGCTGGTCGTGCCATCCTCCGGATTCATAGAGTTCCTCGGGCTTGCTATCGAATGCCAGCGCGCTGGATATAGCGCAGATGAGCGCGCGCCGACTGAAGTCCCTTTCCATCCAGCTTGACGACACGGGACTTGATGACGAGGCGCGGCTGGAAGGCGGCGAAGCGGTCCGCGACGCAAGCTCGCTGCAGACGCCGGCACCGCGCCCGATCCCGGTGCCATGGAAGGTTCCCTTGCCGCGACTTTCCCAACCACGAGCAAGATTGGCTGACGGCAGCGTTCGAGGTATTTCCGGCCGCGGGTGACGCGCATTTTTACGGGGCTTCGGTTCAAAGTCTTCGTCGCGCATCAAAGGCCGGCCCCCACACCTTGAGCTCGAATCATTCCTCGAGTTGGCAGCTCGACCGGTCCGCGGAATCGGCGCCATATAATCCGGTGGTTGTGCGCCATCTGGCGCCTTGGCGGTCCTACAGTGAACGCCGCCATCGCGCACTACAAGCGATGGTCAAATGCGCAACTGTAGGGCGTCGGCCTAGTATTGTCTGCGCCAGAGCGACCAGCTCATGACAAAGGATGTACTGATCGGCGGCCGGAACAGGAGCCGTGCTCAGGAGATAGCGGATTTCAGGCATGCCGGGGGGTACCATCCCATCCGCAGCAGTTGGGCGATCCCGCGTGCATCTTTCCGGTCGGTCTTCACCGGCATCGCCGAGAGCGCCGCCTTCACGTGCCGTGTCTCGAGCAAAACCGCATCGCGTCCGGCGGCAACAAGCTTGGCATGGAGCCACTGCGATAATGGCCCGGCCTCGAGCCCAATGCGGATGACAGACAATTCTAGTTCGTCGAAATAGCGGACCAGTGTCTCCGGCTCGCTGGCGATCTTGACCTCGCGCACGATCGCTCCGCTCGCGTCCACAATGCACACGCTGCTCTCTTCCAGAGAGACATCGACTCCCACATAGTGTTCCATGGCTGTTCCTCTCATGATGCTGGAGCCGATCGCTCGGACTCCGTTTCAACACCATCATTCTGAGGGACAGCCACCCAACCTGGCTATGCTCGCGAAGGCCGGGCCCATTACGGCATCTAGATGACTCCGAGTTCTCGTCCCGCTTCCGCAAAGGCTGCGATCGCGCGCTCTACATCGCCCCTAAAATGGGCGGCCGACATCTGCGTGCGGATCCGGGCCTGGCGCTTTGGCACGACCGGGAACGAGAAGCCGATACATAAAGCAGTTTCGCCATGTCCTGCGCCAGCTTGCCAGTCGCCGAGCATGACCGGAATGATCGGATGATACTCGCCAGCCAAACTGAAACCGAGCTTCGTCATTTCGGAGCGGAACAGCATCGCATTGGCCGCCAGGCGTTCGCGTAGCGCACCGCCGTTCTCGATCAGTTCGAGGACCTTTAGCGAGGCCGCCGCGATCACTGGCGCCAGCGTGTTGGAGAGGAGATAGGGTCGCAAGCGCTGGCGCAGCCAGTCAACGACTTCGGCGGTCGCCCGAAGCGCCTCCAAGCGCTTTGCCGAGCGAGCCGGTGATGACATCGACGCGGCCTTCCGCAATATTCCGCCGAACCGCGCCCATGCTTACCGACAAAGCCGACGGCATGGCTGTCGTCAACCATCACCAGGGCACCATACTTTTCGGCGACGTCGCAGACACCTTGCAGGTTGGCGATGATGCCGTCCATCGAGAAGACGCCGTCGGTGGCGATCATCTTGAAGCGGCTGCCTTCGGCCTTCTTCAGCTCTTCTTCCAGCGCTTTCATATCGTTGTTGCCGTCGCGGAAGCGTTTCGTTTTGGAGAGCCGCACCCCGTCGATGATAGAGGCATGGTTCCACGCGTCGGAAATAATCGCATCGTCTTCGGAAAGCAGCGTTTCGAAGAGCCCGCCATTGGCATCGAAACAGGAAGAATAGAGGATCGTGTCTTCCATTCGCAGGAAGGAGGAAATGCGGGCTTCGAGCTGCTTGTGCTCCTCCTGCGTACCACAGATAAAGCGGACGGAGGCCATGCCATAGCCGTACCGATCCAGCGCTTTCTTGCCGTCTTCGGCCAATTCTTCGTTGTCGGCAAGTCCCAGATAGTTGTTAGTGTGGAAGTTGAGCACCCGCTCGCCCGAAGCGATAGCAACCTCGCCGGCCTGCTTCGAGGTGACGACCCGCTCGGATTTGTAGAGTCCGGCCTCCTTGAGAGCAGCCAATTTCCTTCTAAGGTATGGCAGGAAGGCTATAGTCATCATATTCCTTTCGTAAAGGATCAGCCCAAGCGTGTGATGCAGAACCAACCAGTGATCGGCGTCCTTGCACGGAGAGCTTGGGGTTCAGGATTCAGCAGTGGGTCCCAGACTGGTCGACTATTACCGTCGTGAAAAAGTGGGTCGAATTACTATTCCCGTTTCTCAGCATTAGCACACCTAGTATCATAGGATTTGATGCGTTGGTTCGCGTCAACACGCCGGTGGTTCGCTGGAGGGCAGGAATTGTTGAAGAAACTTGATGCCAGCCTCGTTGCTGACCTTTGGGTGTTTAGGATTGCCGCGGAAACGGCGAATTTCAGTCGTACCGGCGACGCGTTGGCGATCACGCAAAGTGCCGTGACTCAGCGCATTCAGCGCCTAGAGGCACGCTTAAACGTCAAGCTGTTTGAGCGGGAGCGAGGCGGTATACGGACGACGCATCTGGGGACCCTGCTTTTTCGCGCCTGCAGCTCGGGCTTCGAAAACATGGAGAAATGCCTTGCTGAACTGGCGATATCCGTGTCGCTTCCGACTCTCAGCATAAACTGTACGCCATCGCTCACACTCGGTTGGCTGACGACACGGCTAGCCGAGTTTACCAACGAGCGCCCCGATATCGATGTCAAGATGTTTGTGGAGATGCGCCAGCTGGATAAAGCACGCATGATCTCAGAGGATTTCGATATAGTAATCCGCTATGGTCCCTCTCCATTGGCAGGAACAAACGTTGTCTTTGAGTGCGCGGAGCCGTCTTTTCCGGTGATTTCACCGGATCTTAAACGTAGTCTCGATCGTGGTGAATTACGTGAACTCGTTCTTTTACATGACGCGACGCCTTGGCCAAACTGCTTGGCCCCGGCTGAGGAGTGGTCATTGTGGCAGCATAAATACGGCATACCTTGGGAAATACCGACGCGCGATCGCTTCTTTAACCTCGCGTATCTTGCCTACCAATCAGCAATAAACAGCGAGGGCGTTGCTCTGGGGCGGTCGTTGCTCGTCAAATCTTACCTGGAATCGGGCTTGCTCGTGCCTTTGGTGGAAAACCAGACGCTTGATATCGTGAAGTATTTCGTCTCAACGCAGTCGGACCCGCCGCCGCACGTCCGGGAATTTATCACATGGCTTCGAAACAGACTAACGAGCGATCTTAGCTAAAAATATTAAATCGGCTAATGACCGCCATCATCTAAGATAATTAGACGCGACTGATCTTCCCCGTTTACCATCAGCCCAGATCGTCCGCAGGGTTGCAGGACGTGCTCGGCAACTGAGTGCGCTCCTTTGCCTTCCGATCGCTTACACCGGGGAGGGTGACATGCCGCAAAAGACGGTCGGAATCATTGGTGGGCTAGGCCCCTTGGCTACCGTTGCGTTCATGAACTCCGTCCTGGAGCACACGCCTGCTAAGAGGGAACGCGATCATCTCCACATGATCGTCGATTGCAATCCAAAAGTTCCGGACATCAACGCCGCGATACTCGGGAGAGGTCCAAGCGCGGCGGTTGCGCTTGTTGAAAGCGCGAAGCGGCTCGAAACTGCTGGAGCAAACTTCATCGTGATGGTTTGCAATGCGGTCCATGTCTATGAACGCGAGTTGAAGCAGTCGGTTTCTGTTCCCTTCATTAGCATGATTGAGGAAGCGGTGACGAGAATCCAGTCCGATTTCCCGCAGTGCAGGCAGGTGGGCCTATTGGCAACCAACGGCTGCTTGCACTCCCAGCTCTATCAGGACGCATTTCTACGCCGCGGTCTCACGCCAGTGTTGCAGACAGCAGATGAGCAAGGACAACTGATGCGCGCGCTCACTCGGATTAAGTCCGGCGATCTAGGCAATAAGGTCCGCACCGAAATCCTCTCGACGATCAGTGCTCTGGCGAAGCGCGGAGCTGAAACCGTCGTTCTCGGCTGCTCCGAAATCGCTCTGGTCGGGTCAATTGCGGAGAGCGACGTGCCGCTGGTCGATCCCTGTCTCGCGTTAGCCCAGGCCACAATCCATGCGGCGACAAATCAGAACTGAGGAGTAATTTTACAATGCACGTTCTTGTAACCGGCGCCTGCGGTTTCCTCGGGAGAAAATTGATTGAAGCGCTCTTGATCCGGGGATACTTAGTTGGATCGATGGGTGAGACCACTCCAGTTTCGCGGATTGTTGCCACCGATATTCTTTCAGAGCCACACGATCTACCTACAGACGAGAGAATATCCTACCACCCTGGCGACATATCTGATCCGAAGTTCGTTGCTTTGCTGTTTGCGAACAATCCCGGGAGCGTATTCCATTTGGCCGCTCTGGTTAGTGGCGGGGCCGAGCAGGACTTCGACGCTGGCATGAAGGCAAATCTGACCGGTACGCTTCACTTGCTCGAAGCGGCAAGGCGTACCGGCGTTTGCCCGCGATTTGTCTTTACGAGCTCGATTGCAACCTATGGGGGAGACCTGCCGGAGGTCGTATCAGACGAATACCACTTAACACCGGAAAGCTCCTACGGCGTCCAGAAGGCAATCGGTGAGCTCCTTGTGAAGGACTACACCCGAAAGGGTTTTGTCAACGGCCGCTCGTTCCGACTTCCAATCATCGCCGTCCGTCCAGGAGGAGCCAATAGTGCCGCTTCATCCTGGGCAAGCGCCATAATACGAGAGCCCCTTAAAGGTGTCGACTATGATTGCCCAGTTGCGCCCGAGGATCGAGGCTTCCTGTTGTCCCCTTCGAAGGCCATCGAGGGGTTGATTGTAGGACATGAGGCTCCCGATGAAGCCTGGGGCCGGAATCGATCGCTTATGATGGCAGGGCTGAGTTGCACAGCGCGGGAGCTCGTCGATGCCCTTGAAAGGGTCGCGGGCGCTCAAGTTGCGCAACGGGTAAGATGGCAGCCGGATCCGTTCGTGAGAGGCATAATCACCACTTGGCCGACGCAGTTTTCGCTGGAGAAAGCGACACATATTGGGTTGAAAGCCGATGCTTCAATTGACGCGCTAGTGGCCGATTATATCGAAAACATGAAGGCGACGTCGCTCTGAACGAGTTCATCTGTAGCAAGAAAATCATCTATTTGGCGGGGTTAAATGCATGAAATCGACAGCACTACGAATTGCGGTGGCAAGCTTCAGCCATGAGACAAATAGCTTTTCATCAACGCCTACTACGATGGCGGACTTCGTTGAAGACAACGGAGCGCATGGTATGCTTCGCGGCGAGCAAATCTTCGCTCACATGAGTGAAGGCAATAATGCATTTGCCGGCTTCTTGTCAGCTTAGCTTCATCCCTGCCTGATTGGCAACCTGTCCCTACACTTTGTGCGGGCGCCTATCCTTCCGGCACGGTGCCCAGGTCCGTATTTGAAGCAATTGTGGGCGAACTCATCCAACACATCGCCGATGCGGCGCCGCTTAACGCCGTCTTTCTTGATTTACACGGTGCGATGTTCAGCGAGGACTATCCGGACGGAGAGGGAGAAATCTTGCGCCGCGTGCGGCAGACAGTCGGCTCCAATGTGCCGATTGTCGCGGCACTGGACCCTCACGGGAACATCTCGAAAGACATGGTGGAGATAGCAGACGTATTGGTCGCCTATCGTACCTATCCCCATGTGGACATGGCGGAGACAGGCAGCCGTGTGTTCGGGTTGTTGGAACGTATTTTGGTCACAGGCCACAAGCCATTTTAAGCCTTTCGCCAAATTGATTTCCTAATTCCGCCTGTCTTCCAGCCAACTTTGATCGAGCCAAACGTTACCGTTTGAAGTGCCCCCCATTTCGACCGGACAGTCGGCATAAGCAGAAAGGCTCAAGCACAGGCTTGGGGATAAGCTTATGTCAACGAGTATCGACGCATTGAAGTGATAACAGGCGACGTCCGCCGCAGGCGGTGGACAACCGAGCAAAAGCTGCAGATCATCGAGGAGAGCTTTGAGGCGGGCGAGACGGTATCGTCTACCGCCCGCCGGCATGGGGTTGCGCCAAATCTCCTTTATCGGTGGCGCAGATTGTTGAGCGAGGGAGGGGCAGCCGCCGTGGATTCAGACGAACCTGTCGTCGGCAATTCCGAAGTCAAGAAGCTCGAAGAACGCGTGCGCGAGCTGGAGCGCATGCTCGGCCGCAAGACGCTGGAAGCCGAGATACTGCGCGAGGCCCTTTCCAAAGCCCAGTCAAAAAAACCGATCTCGCGGCCGCTCTTGTTGTCGAAGGACGGTTCCCGATGAAGACGGTAGCCGATACCTTGGGTGTCTCCCGCTCCAACCTCGTCGAGCGACTGAACGGCAAGTCGAAGCCTCGCCTGGGCGGCTGTCGCCAATGCCGGGATATCGGGCTCCAATGTCCGCGACATGATGCTGGAGGCTGTCGAGAAACGCTTCGGCGCGACCCGAGCGCCGCATGCCATCGAGCACTTGTCCGATCACGGCTCGCCCTACACGGCGCGGGAAACCAGGTTATTTGCTCAGGCACTTAATCTGACGCCCTGCTTCACACCCGTCGCCAGCCCGCAGTCCAACGGCATGTCCGAAGCGTTCGTCAAAACCTTGAAGCGGGACTACGTCCGCATCTCAAACCTTCAGGACGCCGAAACCGCGCTCCGGCAGATCGATGGATGGATGACAGATTACAATGAATCCCACCCCTCACTCCGCGCTCAAAATGGCTTCTCCTCGGGAGTTCATCAGGGGAATCTCAACCTAGCCGACTGTCCGGTGAAACGGGGAGCACTCCAGGTCAGCAGCCCCAAATCAGCCCGAACAAGTAAGACCGAAGATACCGCCGTGCATCAGGTCGTGCCCTATGCCGCCCCCGCCTGAGGAATGTCAGTGACTGGAAGCGTCCGGCCCACTTTATTCAGATATCTGGACTACGCGCTTGGATCGCAGCGCACCTACTGGCCGACCTGCCGCGAAATACCGGCGCCACTATCCATGCTTTGCGCTGACGGCCTCAAGTTCAAGAAGTGCTGCAATCGCATCGCCGTCAAGCTGCCAGATCAGGTAGCTCCTGGCATGTTCCAAAATAGTTTATGGGTTTTCCAGCGACGAGAACGGAGCGGATAAATGTCCCTTAGCGTTTCATTTCTATTCGGAGGATTATCGACGGAGTACGACGCATCGATTTCCTCGCTATCCAATATTATTTCTGCATACCTGTCTATCGCCGAAAATGAGCGCCCCTTTACCATCGCATGCATGTATCACCTTAGCCGCGATGACGGGCTCGTACGCATAATAGATTTCCACGATCAATTTACTTCGGCAGACCTGAGGGCCCGTATTTCCAGTCCAGACGTTGGCTCCGGGCACAGCATACATGTCGCATTAGACTTAATCGCATCTCGAAACCAATACGTCGTGAACTTGCTACACGGACAGTTTGGCGAAGACGGGGGCATACAGACACTCGCAGCGCTTTGGGGTTTGAGCGGAACGTTTGGCGACCCCCACGCTGCGTCACTGACCATGAACAAGTTCGCACTCTCCACGGTCGTTTGCTCGCTATTTCCTAACGACTTGGTGAGGATGCCAAAGACAACGCTTGTGAAGGCCGACTTTATCGACGATGCAATTCAATTTGCAAAGTCAGTTCAAGGCTCGATTGTCGTCAAACCAAATTCGCTTGGGGCGTCCCTTTTTGCGAAGCGATTTCGCGACCCCGCGGTGTCGGAGTCGGACATTGCCAGTCTCCTTCGTACCATATTTAGATATGATAGCGCTGCTCTAATTCAAGAATTTATTGATGGCGACGAGTATTCTTGCGGTTGCCTGGTGAGCTCATCCGCCACTATACCTCTTCCAGTCGTTAGAATCGAGACAAGCGAACAATTTTTCGGTCATCACGAAAAACACTATCCCGGCCAGGCAGATAAACATTTAGTTGATTGCGACAACGATATTGCAAGACGGCTACAATCGATAGCAGTATCAATATCTTCTACCATCCCTCTATATAATATGGGCCGTTTCGACTTCATGGTATCGCCAGACAACCAAATCTATTTCTTAGAGTGCAACTATATTCCCGGTCTAATGAAAAATAGTATTTACCCAAAGATGCTTATCGGCCACGGCATGACCGTGATTGACCTAATTTCATGGACTTCATCGAAGTCCAGCCAATTTCGCAGAAAAGATCACCATTTGAGTTTCGATACGTATGACTAGGTTTCTTTGCCACGTAGAGGACAGGAGGCAGGAATAATGGTTAACATCAAAAGTAAAAATCCTTTACGAATCGGTCTTGTCGGCGGGGTAAGTTGGACCTCAACGGCTGAGTACTATCGTCGCCTCCACTTGACTTTTGCTGGTTCTGAACACCCGGGAATTGTTTTAGTGGATTTAAATTTCAAGCAGGTACTTGAAGCACAAGAGCTAAATCTGGTCGATAGAGAGCTCGAGCTAGTTAGCGATGGAATTAGTCGTACGGTGAACGCGGGCGGCGAGATTATATTGGTGTGCTCGAATACGACGAGCCGCACATTAAAATCGATTGGCCGTAACTTGGCGTGCAACATCGTTAATGTGATTGATTGTGTTTCCGAATACATAAATCGCAACCATTTCAAGGAGTGCCTTCTTGTTGGGACAAGATATACAATGGAACGAGATTTCTATCGCTCAGCGCTACTTGGTCAAGGCAGAGTTATACGCACACCAGAAGAAGAAGATCGAATAATAATTCACGATATGATATACAACGAACTTTGTATGGGCAAACTGCACAACAAATCAGTAAAGTTGTTTACTGATATGCTCTACTCGTACACGTCGACGTTTCCTAACCTTGACAGCATTATATTGGGATGCACTGAATTATCGTTGTTAGGTATAAAGAAACGTCTTAATCAATGCGTGGTGATCGACACGATCTCTACTCACATTGAACGTGCCGTGCAATTGGCATCGGGAACGTAAGAGACCATTGGAACGATGAGAGACTGAATCCCCAGAGACGGCCAGTTAGTTACCACTTACGGTTGGATTAAAGAAGGCAGCTCGAAAGGTTGCCTTTTTGTTTTCTGCAGTGAATGCACTACCGCCTAAAAGGCCATGGCGTCGCGTTACGGCTTAAAGCCGGATCGTCCGCCATCTTGCCGGACAAGCGCTTACTCTGGCAGGCTCGCCTGGTCGGTGGAGACTGACCGCGACCTGGCGGTTGTTCTGCTTGCCAAGTTGGCGGCAATACTGCCGGGCCGCACCGACCGAATACTTCCCCTTCTCGTTCCCGATGAACTCGCGATCGGCGAGCAGCATCCCGATTGAGGCGACGCCGAAGATCGCCAGATAGCGCTCCATCAGCGTCATGCGATGTCCACAAGATGGGGATGCGAACACGACGCGCCGCGATGCATAGAACCAGCAGATTGACGTCCTTGACGCCTGGCTTCCAGTTGGTCCGGTCAAGGCACAGCTGGAAGGGTGGGCGCAGATTCAACAGCGCCAGCAGCGTGCGCGCCAACCAGTCTCCGTCGAGCCGAACGATCTGAAAGAAGTGCTGAAGGCGCCGATAATTCGACTTCAGCTGAGCCGGACCGCGGAAATGACCGGCAATATGACATCAGGTTCACCGTGCGCCCGCAAACAAGGCCAAGAACGAGAACCACTAGCGTCTCAAGCCGGCGATTGCTCAGAGGAACATGGCGCGATAGCGTCGAAGGGAGAGTGTCGGGACGGCACGGCATTCGGAAGATCCTTCTTTGGCGAGATGAATCCTTCATTCCAGCTGATTCCCGACCTTTCAGCCACCACTGTCGTGTAGTGTGCGCAGCGCCCCATCTGCTAAGATACGCTCGAGCAGCGGTTCGATCTGCACATTCTTTGGCGGCGATCAGCCCATATACTGTCGGATAGTTGCGGATGGCCATTGGCGAGTGGCGTGCGATTGCGGATTGCGCAGGTCAACCAGCAGCAATGCCGGCTGGTTGTCGTCTGTCTTGACCGGTATGAAGCGGCGCATCGTCGGAATTCTACGCCCCCGCATGCGGGATCGGGGTGCGCCGTCATCTTGATCGAAAAAGACCCGGTCTCTGCGAAATTCTCAGGCCTGTTTGTCGGGCCGCACGAGTTCCATGTGCTCACGCCGAGGGCTTATGCCAACTCGTAGATTGTGACGATCGTCGGATTTCTGCGGCCTTTCTCCAAACCGCTTATGTACTGCTGACTGAAGCCGGAGATCTCGTCAAGCTGCTCCTGCGTCAGATGGTTCTCCTGCCTGAACCACTGCACATTCCCCTCTGACCAACTGGCGCATGTCCATCCGCCTAAGTCAGCGGGTTAGGCATCTTGAGTTTATCAACTATAATATCTATTCCACACTGGAGGTCTCAATCCGCCAGCAGGCGGCTGCGCGGAACCGATTTTTCGGAGATAGGACAGGGTGTTACCTCTGAACCGAATGCGCAGATCGCGGACGAGGCCCTGTTGAGGGCTTTTGTTGAGCAATCCAAGCGCAACACCAACTACAGGTCACGAGCAGCGACGCATTTGTGCCAGAAGCTCGCAAGGATCGATATCGAGAGCCTCGGTAACGTCGAGAAACTCAATTACGTCCAGCCGACGTTCACCACCCTCGTACTTGGCCACGAAGGATTGTGGGCGGCCCAGCATATCAGCAACCTGGGTCTGGGTGACCCCTTTGGTTTTGCGCGCCGCAATCAGCCGTTGTAGCAGCCTGCGCTGGCGAGCTGATCGAAGGGATTTCGGCATCAGACGAACCGGCCAAGAAGGAACCGGCTCATGGACTAATCCCAGTTTCGGATTATCCCATTTTAGGATATTGTGCCGTCAAGATCTGCGCGGGTGCGGGATAGGTCTTACGGCGAGACATGAAATGGTAGACAGATTGCTCAAACCTGCTGTTGCCGACGAGGTCCCATGGGCGGAGAGCCTGACGGCTTACGACGATGAGCACTTTACGATTTATTTGAAGCTCTTAGACGCATGCGCCGGCAATGCAAGCGAAGAAGAGATGGCCCAGGCGATATTGGGCATCGATCCAGTGCAAGAGCCAGCTCGCGCCCAAAAGGCGGTTCGCAGCCATCTCGCGCGCGCCCACTGGCTGGTGATCGCGGGGTACAAAGAGCTGTTCTCTGGCCAAGAGGCCTGATGGTGACGATGGCTATAGAAGAAACCGCTTATAACCACCGTTCATAAGCGAGCGCCCGCGTCTGACTGCACGACGGACGCTGTCACGAAGATGGTCACCGGGATCGGCCCAGTCGCGTTCGACGCGGAGTCTACCGAAGAGGGCGAGGCCGATCTCGCGGTGTGGCGCGCCAGCGATGGAGCCGTCGAGCGCACGCAAGACTCGGCGCAACCGCGCGCGACGGGGCTCGGTCGGAAAGAATCCCGATTGCAGCCTGCCGGTCGAACGGAGGCTGTTCAGACATTCCAGCGCGTTCAGGCGTTGCTTCAGCTCCTCTGGCGACCAGAGGACGGAGGAAGTCAATCGCACAGGTTCGAGGAGGCTGACGCCTGAAGCAGCCAACTGGAAGCTCCTGCCATTGTCCTCAACAAGGACGTGCTGATGCCCATCCTGCGTGACGAGTATGGAGATGCGGCAGGAGCGAGCGGCGAGATCGAGCACGTCGACCCCGCACGGCCGCGCCGCCATTTCGGCAGCAACCGGCAAAACATGCGGACATTGCCAGGGGCACCAAAAGACGCTCGCATCAGTTCCTTTCGAGCTTGCAAAAAAGAAGGCCCCACCGCGAGAGATCAACAGTGTTCGACGGCAGGCTGATAATATCCACGGACCGGGCGTTCGTGCGTTCGGCACCGCGCAGCGCGTTCGCCAGATCCTTCTGGAAGTCCGGATTGCGCCTGAGGAATTCCCAGGCCCAGCCTCGGCTGGTCAGCCGCTCGACATAGCCATAGTCACCATCATCTTGCCTGTCCGGCCAGGCAGGGCCAGGTATTATTTCGTCCATTGCATCGTTTCCAAGAAAAGGTTGGATTCCAGGCTCAGGCGATCTTCATGACCGGTGTCCACATTACCGGACCCTTGAGTCCGCCATTGCGATGGAGGGCTTCCAAGCTCTCTGTTGAGACGTCGAGATATCCGGCAACGGCGCGCGTGTTGCCTATTGTTTGCGGATCAGACAGCCGTTCGAGTGGCCAGCCGGCGCGACGCAAGATCCGCTCTATGCGCAGATCCGTTACGGTAACGATGCTGCGCAGACCACGTGACAACCCAAACTCGACCATCCCGGCAAACAGCTCGTAGGTGCCAATAGCGATGCCCGCCTGTTTCGGCGCGGAAGGCGGCAGATCAAGCGCAAAACGGCTGCTTTCCCAAACCCGCGGATCTTCCGGCGCCGAACGGTCTGCAAGGAGAGCGCAGAAGCTGTCGCGCAGCATCGTCGGTCCGGTGGTCGGCAACAGGCGCACGCAACCGTCGATGCGCCCGGTGGGCGCACGCACCAACAGGTAGTGGGGACGAAGCGCGTCGAACGGATCGACCTCATAGCCGCCGCTGAACGAAACGTCCCAATCAAGTCGATCCCTGAAGACGCGATACCGCAAGCGGTGCATCTGCTCGAGCTCGTCGCTGAACTCAGCGTAGCAATCCGGCGTGATCAACTGCATCATGATGGCCTTTCTCCCTCGCATGGATAACACCTGCGATTGAAGGTAAAGGCCGGAGTTGATACAACCTGTGCATGTGCCTAGGTTTCGGAGATCAGGTGAAGAGAGATGGCCTGGATAGTGCAAGCCGAACGGCTGCCTGAATAGCCGTCTTCACGCCAAGCTTGTTCCTGGCGTTATCCCGATGATAGGCTGCGGTGTGCCGACTGATTCCCAAGATGCGGCCGATCTCCCACGCCGTCTTTCCGCGAGCCGCCCACTTCAGACACTCGATTTCCCTTCGCGATAGGGCAACGCCATCCACGATCCTGCCGTCGGCCAACTTGCGACAGGCATGAAGATGGAAGAAGACCGCGATGAGCTGCAGCACGCGGTCATATCGGTCAATCAGGCGGAAGAACAGTGGTCGCCTTTCATCCGAGGCGAAGGTCAGTGCTGCAAACGTACCGGTGCTGTCATGGATCGGGATCGTGAAGCCGCAGTGAATGCCAAATTGCGTCGCCTCATCCATCAATTGTCGCTGCTGCGTCGACAGTTCGAGATCAGCACCGTGCGCATCCCAGTTGAATGGTTCCTGACCACCACGCGCCTGATGGATAACCGGGTCAATCTTTTCATACCGACTGTGAAGGTAGTGAGATATCCAGGATTGAGGGTAGGTGGAAATCAGGCGCACCTTGCGGCCCTTGCCAGGCGACGGGAAAAGATAGGCAAAAGACGGCAAATCGAGCGAAGAGGCAATCTCGCCCAGAGCGTTGCGCAGGTCCGTCGCGTCAGCGCTGTCTGCGATCTGCTCTACAAATCTATGAAAAGCGTCTTGCATAGCTAAACTGCAGTGAGTTCTCGCCCCTCACATACGAGCCAAGACGGGCCGGCCAAAGCGCAACCATTCAGAGTAGAAGGCCCGGCCGGAGACTGAGCTCCGTGCCGGGCCTGTGCGCCTTGGGAGGGCGATATGTGCTCGTGACAGTTGTCCTCTTGGGTGGTTTGCACTTCAGGGTCGGGGTGTCTGTTTGCAGGCTGTTGAGGCTGCCTCCCTGGAAGAGCTCAGGCTCACGGTAGATTGCGGTCTGCGCTCTGTGAGAGTCTCACCTCTACAATTCTGCAGCAGCCCTACGACGCCGTCTCGGACGCCAAGGCGGCACTGTGCTTTTGGACTGGGGTGCATTCCGGCACCGGCTCGGACAGCCTCCGCGCAAGTTGCCTTTGAGAGCGAAGAGCGTGGCTTTGCGCGCACCAACTCATGACGCCACTGGGCTCCCGGAGGTGATATCCTGGTCGATGCGAGTGGGAGGCGTCATCGGTTACGTCAGATCATATCGCGCCTTCCGCCTTCAGCGCGCGATAGGTCGTATCGACTGATTTCGCGGTTGCGTCGACGATGATGTCGATCTCTTTTCGGGTAATGATCAGAGGTGGGGCGAAGCCGAGGATATCGCCATGCGGCATCGCGCGGCCTATGACACCATTTTCAAACAGAGCAGCGGCGGCGCGCACGCCGACCTGAAGTCCGGGCTCGAATGGCACCCGTTCTTTAGGATCCAGCATCAGCTCCACGGCGCACAGGATGCCGACGCCGCGAACCTCGCCAACAATGGGATGTCCCTCGAGTTCGGCTTTCATGCGGGCCTGCCAGTACGGTCCGACATCCCGAACATGTTCCAAAATGTTTCTTTCCTTTATCAATTTAATATTGGCAAGCGCGGCCGCCGCGCAAAGCGTGTGACCGGAATATGTCCAGCCATGGCCGAGCGGGCCGTGCTTTTCCGTTCCTTGTTCCAACACCGACCAGACGCGGTCACCGATAATTGACCCGGAGATGGGCAGGTAGGCTGAACTCAAGCCCTTGGCGATCGTTACGAAATCCGGACGCATGCCATAGAGATGGGAACCGAATTTCTCACCGGTTCGCGCGAACCCGCAGACCACTTCATCGGCGATAAGAAGGATATCGTACTTGTCAAGCACCCTCTGAATCGCGGTCCAGTATCCCTTCGGGGGCGGAACGATGCCGCCGGTCCCAAGTACCGGCTCTCCGATGAAAGCTGCAACCGTTTCCGGGCCTTCAGCCAGGATAAGGGCCTCAAGTTCGTTGGCACAGCGCCTGGAGAACGCTTCCTCACTTTCACCATCATGCGCCTGCCGGTAATGGTGCGGCGTCGTCGTATGGCGCACCAAATTCAGAGGCAGGTCGAAGAAATCGTGAAAGAAGGGCAGGCCTGTCAGGCTACCAGTGACAAGTCCGGACCCATGATATCCGCGATTCCGCGAGATGATCTTCTTCTTTTCAGGGCGGCCGAGGATGTTGTTGTAGTACCAGACCAGCTTGATGTTGGTTTCGTTGGCGTCAGAGCCGGAAAGACCGAAATAGATCCTTCGCATGTTCTGGCCAAAGTATTGGACGACCGCCTCCGCCAAGAGGGCAACCGGCGCCGTGCCCTGGCTGGCATAGACATGCGCGAACGGCAGTTCATGTGCTTGCCTGGCAATGGCGTCGGCTATCTCGGTGCAGCCATAGCCCATATTGACGCAATAGAGCCCGCCAAAACCATCGAGGCTTTTTCGGCCTTCAGTATCCCAGATGTAGACGCCTTCTGCGGCGGCCATAATCCGGTTTGGCGTCTCGCCACGGCTGTGCTTGGCTAAGTGCGTGGACGGATGAAAGACGAAGCTTCGATCCTTCTCCCGGAGTTGCTCGGTTCCCAGATTGCTCACGCTCATCGTTCCTCTCCTCGCGATTAGTCGGCGGAGGACACTCAGCCGACTCCCTAGCAGTCAGCATACCGGCAAACAGCTGACGAATTTCGCGGGAATACACGTCTCTTGCCGACGAATTCGCGGAATCGGCACTGATCGCCGGGGAAATCACGGCTTCGGAGTTTATCTTAGCCTCAGGGCGGACAAGGGGATCGGTGAATTGGATTTCACTGGTTTTGTCACGACAAGGCTGTAGTATTGATCGATACCCAAGCCTGCCTGCAGCAGTCCCTCCATGAAATCCTGATACGCAGCCATAGAAGGAGTTGAAACGCGCATCAGATAATCGATCCGCCCCCCGATAGCCCAGCAGTCAAGGATTTCCGGGAAGTCTTGGATCGCAGCCTCGAAGTGTCGTTGATCCTCGAGACGGTGGCGATCCAACACCACCTCGACCATCACAAAAACAATGCCCCCGACGAGGGCTGGACTTAATCGCGCATAGAACCCCTCAATGATCCCTGCGGCTTGAAGCACACGGAGCCGCTCCGAACAGGCCGAAGCGGAAAGGTGAACACGCTTTGCGAGCTCGCTTTTCGAAATCCGGCCGTCTGACTGAATCTCTGAGAGAATCCGGACGTCCCAAGCGTCTAGTCGCACAGGGTCGGGTTTCGACTTCATGACCTTTGCTCTCAAGCCGTGGTCGACAGCGCAATCAGTGCCAACCAATTCTGTCATTAATTCAAGTGATCGAATGTAGTGGACGGCCCATTCTCGGCCCGCAATGCGCCAGATGGTTCGAACCATGGAAAGGCTGTAGAAGCATTAGGCTATCCCCCCGTATAACGGGGATGATGCATCTGGAGAGGTATAGTCGCCTTTCGGCGGCGACCTCGTCGTAAATAGATAACGCACTTTTGAATTTCCGCTGCTTTACCTGATTGCCACCCTCGACAGCACCCGAGCATCGATCGCGCGGACGGCATGGTCGAGGCAGTGTCTACATCGGCGCGTTTGGCTTCGAATGAATTGAAGGCCTTTCTTCTTTGGCTCGCCGAGGGGCCTGGGCACCGCAAATGCCGCTCGTGTTACCGCTACGGCTCCTGGCCCGATGTCGCGACATGGAGTCTGGCCGGATCGCCCAGCCGGAAGACTCAAACGCCGATGTTGCGTGCGATGCTGTCGGCCGCCATGCGCTTACGCCACTCAAGAGGCCCGGAATTGTGAATAGAATTTCCCTCAACATCGACAGCCATGATGACCGGCATGTCATGCACCTCGAATTCATAGATGGCTTCCATGCCCAGGTCTTCAAAGGCAACCAGCCGCGCCGCTTTGATCGATTTTGAAATCAGGTACGCAGCGCCGCCCACTGCGACGAGATAGGGCGTTTTGTGTCTGACAATCGACTCGATGGCCACTGGACCCCTCTCCGCTTTGCCGACCATCGCATATAGCCCGGTCTCCGCGAGTATCTTTTCAGTAAAACCATCCATGCGGCTGGAGGTCGTCGGGCCAGCCGGTCCGACGACCTCATCCCTCACCGCGCTGACTGGTCCGACGTAGTAGATCACGCGTCCCCGCAGGTCGACCGGGAGCGGCTTGCCGGCATCGATCAGATCGACCATTCGCTGGTGGGCGGCGTCACGACCCGTCAGCATCTTTCCGGACAAAAGAAGGGTTTCCCCGCAGCGCCACGATGCCGTCTCTTCCTTCGTGAGCGCATCGAGATTGACCCGACGGACGCCGGTCGTGTGCAAATCCTCATGACCGATCTGAGGCCATTCTGAAAGGTCGGGCGGCTCAAGCCCGATGGGTCCCGAGCCGTCCAAGGTAAACTTCAAGTGCCGGTTGGCGGCGCATTGCGGAATGAGCGCCACGGGCTTTGATGCCGCATGAGTAGGAAAAGTCCCAACCTTGACGTCAACGACTGTCGTTAGGCCACCAAGGCCCTGGGCGCCGATGCCGAGCGCGTTAATTCGCTCATAAAGCTCAATCCGCAGTTCCTCTTCCGCATTTGAAGACCCCCTGGAAAGCAGTTCCGAAATGTCTATGGGCTCGTTCATGGCCTCCTTCGCCAGCAGCATCGCCTTTTCAGCGCTACCACCGATCCCGACCGAGATCAGGCCGGGCGGGCACCATCCGCTGCCAAGGGTCGAAACAGTATCGACCACCCAGTCGGCAACGGACGCGCTGGGATTCAGGGTTGTGAAACGCGCCTTGTTTTCCGACCCGCCGCCTTTTGCGGCGATCGTGATCTCAATCTGGTTGCCGGCCACGAGGTCGATGTGGATGACCGCCGGCGTGTTGTCACGCGTGTTGACCCGCCCGGCGAGCGGATCGGCAACGATCGATGCCCGAAGGGGGTTGTCCGGGTCGAGATATGCCCGACGGACGCCCTCATTCACGAGGTCAGCGAAACTGGCCGTTGATCTGATGCGGGCGTCCATGCCGACCTTTGCGAAGACCACCACGAGGCCGGTGTCCTGGCAGATCGGGCGCCGCCCGAAGGCCGCCATGCGAGAGTTCAGCAGAATCTGCCCGATGGCGTTCTTAGCCGCCGGGCTCTGTTCGCGCGCGTATGACTGCGAAAGGTACCGGATATAGTCGGGCGGATGGTAGTACGAGATGTACTGAAGGGCGTCGGCGACGCTCTTTGTGATATCCTTGCCGGCAATGGTCCGTGTTTTCTTATTCACGAAATCTCATCCGAATGACCCGAACCCGTTGACCAGTTTCAGGTTCTGGAAGCTCCGAAAACCCTGTTCGCCGCCCTCATATCCATAGCCGCTCTGTTTGACGCCTCCATACGGTGCATCTGCGGAAACCCCTTTCAGGTAATTTGCACTGAGGGCGCCTGCCGAAAGACCGCGAATCAGCGCCTGTTTCGTATCGGCGGCGCCGGTGAAGAAGTAGGCGGCCAGGCCATACTCGGTGGCGTTGGCTTCTTCGATCGCCTCCTCGACGGTGTCGAACGGCGCCACGGTGAGGATCGGCCCGAACGGCTCGTCATGAAGCACTTTCGCATCCTTTGGCACCCTTGTCAGGATGGTTGGTGGCCAGTAAAAACCGGGCTGGTCGAGGCGGGTGCCCCCGGTTTCGATGCGGGCACCGCGATCGACCGCATCCATGACCAGACGCTGCATGGCCTCGATTCGTCGCGCGTTTGCCATTGGGCCCATCTCCGTCGCCGGGTCGCCCGGTGGGCCGATCTTGATCTTGCGGGCAGCTTCCGTCATCCGGGACAGGAATTCCTCATAGAGAGGCCGCGCGACGAGAATTCTGCTGGGCGCATTACAGCTTTGGCCCGCGCACTCGAACTTGTATTCCGAAATTGCCGGTATGGCTTTTGCTAGGTCGGCATCCTCGCATACAACGACCGGGGAGTGCCCACCGAGTTCAAGAATGCACCGCTGCAAGTTGTTCGCGGCGAGCTTGGCGAGCTGTTTTCCAACCTCGGTAGAGCCCGTGAAAGTTAGAACCTTGACGATCGGCGAGCTGAGTAAGTGCCGGGATATTTGCACCGGAACGCCAAAGACGAGATTGACCACGCCGTCCGGGATACCCGCTTGTCGCAAGGCTTCGACGAAATGGACAGCCGCGCTTGGTGTCTCTTCAGCCCCTTTTAGGATCACCGGGCAGCCTGCCGCCAAAGCAGGGGCGAGCTTGCGGGCGATGAGAACGGCCGGGTAGTTCCAAGGCGTAAAGGCAGCAACGACTCCAAGGGGCTCCGGGACGATCATCCGGTTCGGGCCCATCGGAATAGGGGCCGACAGCTCTTCGGCGTGGGTGCCGTTCCACTCCAGTGTTTCGACAGCGCGCGCATATTCACCTGTCGCTTCGGCAATTGTCTTTCCGTGTTCGGCCGACAGGTCGCTGGCTGCCGCTCCAAGCTTCGCTGCCAAGATCCTGGCGGCTGCTACGAGGATCTCGCCACGATATTTTGCAGGCCGTGCGGACCAAGCCTTGCGGCTCCGCTCTGCCGAAGTAAGGGCCTCATCCAGGTCCGGCGCTGAAGCCGCGGCCACCGAGCCAAATACCTTCTCTGTCGCCGGGTTGATCACCGGCAGAGTAGTTCCGTCACTTCCGGCTCGCCACCTGCCATTGATGAAAAGCTGATAGCTCGTGGCGTAGGACATCGCATGCTCCGCTTGACTGAATTCCTGCCAGTGCGAGGGCAGCCGATATCCGGACCTAGGCTCGCTTCTCTGCAGTTTCATCGCGATCGTCACGCCCGGTCAAATATGGAATCTCGACCAAAACCATCTCGAATACAGATTGATACGGCTCAGGCAGTCGCGGAGGAGCAATAGCACCTGGAACTTGGTTTGAAGGATGTGCCTAAGCCCGGTCCGGAGCCGTGGCCGACCAGTGCCTGCTCTCGATCAATGTCCTGACGACCTTGAGGATCAGCTTGCGGACCGCAGAAACGGCTGGAGAGCGCTCATCTTTCGGGTTGACGGCAAGCACAACGGAACGGGTGATCACTGGATCAATGATTTTAACGGTCCGGACTTGGCCTTGAGACGCCTCTTTCTGAATGGCTGATGGGGTAAGAATAGAATACGCCTTTCCTTCCATGACCATATTGATGATCGTAGAAAGGGAGTCGACTTCGAATCTTACGTCGAGCACACAACCGTGTTGCGCAACGACATCAGCCACCGAACGCCTGACATTGTTATTGCGCATCGGAACCGCCAGCGGAAACGCATGCAGGTCGGCGAGCGGTATCGAATCTTTGAAAGGCGGTTCACCCGGAGGCACCACCAGGCAAAACTCTTCGCGGGCCAGCACCGTCATTTGCCCCACGCTCTCCGCAGTGCGGTACAGGACTGCCAGATTGAAGCGGCCAGCAGCCATCCACTCCTCCAGCGGTCCAGTCATGCCCTCGATCATCTTAAGTGAGATCCTCGGCAATTCGCTTCTCATCGATTCAAGCAGGGGACCGCTAAGGACGCGAGCGGCTCCGGACGGAATGCCAATAGTCACCTCTCCGGAAGGAGCAGCCACCGAGTTGGTCAGTTCCGCCTCAGTGAGCTGAATTTCCTTAAGGATACTCCGACCGCGCTCAAGCAATTTTGCTCCGGACACGGTGACGCTGACGCCGGTCCTGTCTCGTACTAGCAGCTGGGTGCCGAATCCTTCCTCCAGTTGACGCACATGCAGGCTTAGAGCGCTTTGAGCAATATTGAGGATCGCAGCCGCCTTTGTGAAACTGCCGGCTTCAACGACGCCGACAAAGTATCTTAGCTGTCTGATGTCCACAATGACTAAATCCAACCGGGGCATGATCCCAAGTGCCTCTTATATATCTCGAAACGAGATGGCAGGCAAGACAAACCATCGGGCCATGTCTCGAAACCCAGCGCCTGTCCGGCCACTGATTAAAGGCAGGTCAGTTATTGCTGGCGAGAGCCAGGATCTCGTGGGCGCGCCGAACTACTGGCGGATCAACCATCTTACCATTAAGCGAGAATGCAGACAGTCCACGCGTGGCGGCATCGTTATCCGCAGCGACGACGCTACGGGCCCACTCGAGTTCCCCTGCGCTTGGCGAGAAAGCCTCATTGAATATGGCTACCTGTGTCGGATGGATCGCCAAAGCTCCGGCAAAGCCAAGCCGCCGCGCATGCGCTGCGGCTTCACAAAGTTTATGGGTGTCCGAGAACTCGCCGATGCTTCCAACAAAGCCCAGAGGGAGCAATCCGGCCGCACGGGCGGCAAAGAGAACGGAAAGGTTCGGCGTCAAGAGAAGGTCGAATTCCGGGGCGCCGCCAACAGCGGCAGTGAAGTCTTCTGGACCAAGCGCCATTGCAACCATCCTGGGATGCGCCGACGCAATGGCCGCGAGGTTTTGCAAGGCGCCCGGCGTCTCAATCTGGGCAAGGAACCGGATGCGTCCCAGCGGAAGATTTCTTTCTCGTTCAAGTTCTGAAACCGCATTCGCGATTTCCAAAACCCACTCTGCCGAATCCGTCTTGGGAAGAACAAGTGCGTCAACACCCGCCATCACGGCTGCATCGAGATCAGCCGCCAAGGCACGCAAACCGCGATTCACGCGGACCAAAACAGCTGCGCCCTTGCGCGCCACCTTTGCCACGGCTTCTGGAAGCTGCCGCCGTGCTCCGCCCTTCTGATCCTGGGGAACGGAATCCTCCAGGTCGAGTATGACGCCATCTGCCCCGCGCTCATGGGCATCCTCCACAAAGCGCGGAACGTGAGCGGGCACGAAGAGCAGGGATCTCCAGCGGGGTACAGACATCGCGTTTTCAGTGGCCGGAAAGGTGTGCTTGATCATGAAGTCGCCTCTGCGGTCGATTTTTGCGAGGGCGCTGGCATTGAGCTTGTTGGGCGGTCGATGTGCTGAGGTGACCCGAAGTGTGCACGCTTTCTATAAACCGCGAGCGCGCTCACCTTATCGACAAGATGCGGGCTCACGCTGACGCGGCTCTTTCGCGCAAACGCCCCAGAACCTCTTCGCGGACAGCCTCTGTGTGGGCGCCAAGAGCCGGAACTGGGCGTAACGACGGCCGCTCGGAGTTGAAGATCGCCGCCGGCGCTATCGTGTCTACAACTCCTTCAGGTGTGCCAACCTCAACCCTGCGAACGTGTGGATGTTTTGAAACATCGGCCACTTCATTTAGTCGGCCATACGCCAGACCGGCCGCCTCAAGCTCAAGCATTGCTTCGAGGCAGGACAGTTCGGAAAATCGCCTTTCAATGATCTCATCAAGTTGCGCACGGTGACCGAGGCGCCCCATGTTATCAGCAAAACCAGATGCGCGTGTAAGCGCCGGCTGCTTCAGGAATTTCTCGCAGAAATTCACCCATTCGCGGTCATTCTGAACCGAAAAGATGACCTCTTTGCCATCGGCACAACCATAGGCGCCATACGGCGCCAGCGACGGGTGTTTCACGCCCGCGCGTACCGTGTGATAGCCGCTGTAGTCGTGTTGCAGAACCGGAACATTCATCCAGTCGGCGACGGCATCGAACAGTGACACCTGGATGCTGGTGCCTTCGCCGGTGACCTCGCGGTGATACAGGGCCTGGAGAATGGCGCTATGCGCGGTCATGCCCGCCGAGATGTCGCAAACCGAGACCCCTACACGCGCGGGCCCTTGTTGGTTGCCGGTGATCGCGCATAGACCTGTTTCGGCCTGGACGATGAGATCATAAGCCTTCAAGTGGGAATATGGCCCTTTCTCCCCGAAACCCGAGATGTCGCAGGTGATCAGCCGCGGATAACGTCGACGGAGATCAGCAGACCCGAAACCCAGTTTTTCGATACTGCCCGGCTTCAGATTCTGGATAAAGACGTCGGCATCGGCAATGAGCGTGTCGAGGACCTCGCGATCCATCTCAAGCCTCAGGTCCAGACAAACCGATTCCTTGCCCCGGTTAAGCCAGACGAAGTAAGCGCTCTGCCCCCGGACCAATTTGTCGTAGCTTCGGGCAAAGTCCCCTTCCGGCCGTTCGATCTTGATTACCCGGGCGCCGGCATCCGCAAGACGAGACGATGCGTAAGGCGCGGCGACGGCCTGCTCCACGGCTACGACAGTGATCCCCTCAAGAGAGTTCCGCATGCGACACCGTGCTTTTCATCCAACATTTTCGGCTTGAGCTCGACGACGGTTCAGCATCGCGAGCAATCGGTTCTGTTCATTCCCGACGACGGAAAATGCCTCGTCGACACCCATTCCGGGCTTTGCCAGCATCATGTCGGCCTGGGTCGCTACTGAAATGTGGACTGAAGCCTTGGCGGAAAGATCCGTCTCAGTACAGCTCCCCCCGACATATGCGCCTACTTTGTTCGCTTTGCAGATGAGAACGGCGCGCGCTGTGTCGGCAATTGAGCCGACATCGGGCGTCTTGATTTGAACGAGATGCGTGGCCTTTGCTTCGGCAAAGAGCCGAATATCTTCAAGCGTATTGCATCTCTCATCCACGACAATGCGCGCGCTGGAACCCCGGCTGTCCAAGATCGATACGATCTTGGCGTAGTTCTCAATTTGAGTTTGCGTCGAACCAAAATCCGCCGGGCACTCGATGTTGAGCATGAAATCCGAAACGGTATCGGCAACCTTGCAGATAAAGTCGGCGATGCGTTGCGGCTCCAGGCCGATTTCCTGGCCGATCCAGCCATACACATCGAAATGCAGCACCGGATGATACCCCGGCCGGCCGATCTGGCGCGTACGCGTTGCAACCCACTTCACGAACTCCATGAAGGTCTGGCCGTCGACGCCGAATTTGCTGCGCGAATTGATCAGGCCATGGGGGAGCACATCCACCGCTTTCAGGATCATCTTGTCGACGTTGATTTCGCGCGCGTCACCGCTCTGGCAGTAAATCGGGACCCTACGCATTGGCAGCGGTAGGTCAAATTCCCTGCATACGATCTCTGCCATCGTCGTACGGTGAAGATGGGCCGCTGCGCGAAGGAGCGCATGGCTGACGCCATACTCAATCGCGAGAGGTAATCGCTTGTGTTCGAAGGGCTCGAACACCTTCGCGCACGCGTCAAGATAGCGAGACGCATCGACATCGAGAAGCCGCGGCACCACCACCCGCGACGTCGAATCGGAGATTTGAATCGTGTCGAACAGCGGATCGCGTCCGCCAGCACCAGAGTACTGGACGTTCATCATGTCGCCCCAAACAACGGTCTCGTCGGTAAGAACGAGCCCGACGCTGAGCGAAGATGCTGGAATGCGAATTGACGTGAACCCGGGCGTTATCGGTTCGCCAACATAAATGAAGCCATCCTGGATTGCGCCGGACCTAATGGCTTCCTGATCGTCATAGAAAAATGCGCCTGTGCCTGGCGCGAGAAGGACGTCTTTGATCTGCACTTCACTCGCTCAATTTTTTCGCCCTGCTTTGGCGGACGGTTGCAGTTTAATCTGCCTGCTGCCAAGTATGTCCACTTGGCAGCGAGTTCGCCAATATAATGTCCGGGACGGTGCCATCGCGTTTTCAGATGGCCGGCGCCTGTCGCCCCTTTTGCCAGACGCCGAGGGCTCTTTCCAGGTCGGCCGGCAACGGCGGCGCGAAATCCAGTTTCGAGGCCATCATCGGCGGCAGCGCGACCAGTGCGGCTCGCGCGTCGATCGTCGTCGATACGAGACGAACCCCTCCCGATCCGCGCTCTATCGTTCCGACGGTGTATTCAACCGCAGGCGGTCACCGAGATCGCAAGCCAGGTCATCCGCCAGCGAGTGCATGGTTTCGCGCACGAAATACTGCAGCTCCGACAACTTCGTTGGTGATGCGGCGATCATTGTTGATCAGGTGCCACAACGGCAGCTTTTCCATCGCCTCGCACCACGGCCCTCGATCATCGAACGAAAGGCCGCCTTAGCGTCGTCGGGATGGTTCTGGCGGTCGAGCCATGCGGCGACGGTCAAGCCGGCAATGGCCGGATCGTTGGGTGCGATCGCGTTCATGCGCTCCCGGATCGCCATCGAGGCGAGGTAGGTTCGCTCGGCTTCCTTCTCGCTCATCCCCAGCTGGGTGCCGAAATCGCCGTCGACATGGGGTCTCGACCAGCGTCATCAGCTCCGGCATGTCCTCGCACAGGAACTGGCCCCCGCTATCGACCCGCTCGCCAAGCCCGTTCAGCCTGGACTCGATCCGTCCGCCGACGCGGTCGCGCCCCTCGAGCAGTACGAAATCGTTCATGCGCGGCCTACAGGCCGGTGAAGCCTGCGCCGACCATGTCGACATCGTTTCGTTCGATCCCGCGCTTCGAGAGCCAGCCTTGATGTTCTCGACTCCGCGATCATCCGCGGCTTGAGCTCCGGAGCCGCCAGTCTTGTCGAGGAATTTCTCGAGATCATCAAAACCCTGCTCGATCGATGTACTGCCGGTCGCTAGCCAACATGCCGGCCGACATGCATTTAGCCAATGGTCTTTTCCAGCATGCTGATCCAGTTGCGATAGGCGATCTTTTCGATCAGCGCGCGGCCGAAGCCATGCGCGGCGAACGCATCAATCAGTTTCGGCAGGCCGGCGACATCGCCGATGGCGGACGGGATCATGGCGCCGTCGAAATCCGAGCCCAGCCCGACACCGTCCTCGCCCAGTGCCTGGAGCAGGGAATCGACATGGCGGACCATGATGTCGAGACCGGCGTTGGCGTTCATGTTGCCGTCTTCGCGCAGAAAGCCGGTAGCGAAGTTCAGCCCGACCATGCCGCCCGTTTCGCGAATCGCACCGAGCTGCCAGTCGGTGAGGTTGCGGGAATGACCACAGATTGCATGGACGTTGGAGTGGGTGGCGACCAGCGGCGTGTCGCTGATTGCAGCGACATCGCGGAAACCCTTCTCGTTGAGATGCGAGAGATCGATCATGATCTTCAGCTGGTTGCACTCCTTGACCAGCGCCTTGCCGGCATCGGTCAGGCCGGGTCCGGTATCAGGCGACGACGGAAAGCGGAACGGCACGCCATTGCCGAAAGCGTTCGGACGGCTCCAGACGATGCCGAGCGAGCGCAGGCCGGCTGCGTGCAGCACGTCGAGCATGGTGAGCTCCGGGTCGATCGCCTCGACGCCTTCGATGTGGAACACCGCCGCGATCGAGCCGCGCGCCATGGCATTCTTCACGTCGCCGGCATTGCGGCAGACGCTGAGCGCCGAAGCCCGTTCCAGCCTGAACAGGATCGAGGCCATGGCGATGGTGGAGGCGAGTGCATCGGCGCGGGGAAGCTCGGGCGCCAACGGTTCGTTGTCGCTAGGCTGCGGCGGCACCGCGCTGCGCTTGGGTTCCTCGACCGGCGTCGGCCAGATCGCGAACATGCCGCCGGCAAAGCCGCCCTTCTTCGCCCGCGGCAGGTCGATGTGGCTTCCCGGCAACCCCTCGATGAACAGCTTTTCGACATCCGCGTCTTTCGACCGATAAAGCTTGAGCAGGGTGTCGCTATGGCCGTCGAAGACGGGGATGAGATCGGGTTCGGTCATCAGGGGAGCCTTTCGGTTCAAGTGGCGGGGCGCGGAGACGGTCAGCCAGTCTGCAGGCGATACGTCTACTTAGGAAAGACGAGCGTCGGTCTTCTTCTCGTTGAATTCCACGGCAAGCGATTTGGCGGGCATTTGTTAGCTTCTCCTAGGAGGTTTAAATGCCACCCCAGCTACTACTACCCGGCTCGGATTCTGTACGCAGGCGATACTGTCAGGCAAGACATTGCGCACCCGCCTCAAGTTCGCCAGCTCTCCGCCGGGACCACGAAGTTCTTCGTGAAACGAAGCGCGTTTTAACTCCAGGTCTACCCGGCGCCTCCCCTGCGGGGTCGCAGGCACGGGACATAGGCTCGAACGTTGTGGTGAATGACATTAATGCGACACCGCCGCGAGCGGTGAGCAGCGCCGGCCTGCGCGAGATTCTCGCCGGCACCTGCATGGACGATCCCGTTGTCCTCAAGCGCCCGGCCCGTCTCGCGCACACCTTCGACGCCCCAGTCAAGCGTATGGCTATTCGCGCGACTAACCATATTGAAGCCCATCGCCTTCAAGTCAGGTCCGAGCTCGGGAGCGCTGATGCATACGCACCGCCGTACTCAGCCTGTGGACACCCTTGAGATCGAGCATCCAAAATGTTGGTGTCCAAGTTGCCGAAAGTGACATCGGCATCGTAAAAGATTTTCAGGACATCGGCCAAGCCGGGATATTGGCCTTTTGTCCCTGGCCGCGCCAAGAGAAGGTCTTTGACGGCCGCCATCGTGAAACCGTCTGCTACGTTTGTTTCGATCGAACCGACCCTATCAAAGCCACCATCCTGCTGGATCGCATGGTCACTATCTTTTTGAAAGTCCATATTATTTCCTACTTTCCAGTGTGTGTATTCAGCTGGTCCTATACTTGCGCCCTAATGCACTACGAACGGATCATCCGGCTGAGCCAACACGGGCGGACGAATGTTCGCCCAGCACAGCCCGTTGCACTGGAGTGTCTGTGGCCGGACTGCGCACGTGGCAGGCCACAACGCGCCCGTCTGCCATCGGCACCAATGGCGGCACTTCGATGCGACAACGCTCGACGGCGAGTTGGCAGCGCGGATGAAACGCGCACCCGCTCGGCGGATTGACCGGGCTTGGCACCTCGCCCTCGACGGGTACCTCCAGCCGAACTCGCGTCGGATCCGGGATTGGGGCTGCCGCGATCAGCGCCTCGGTGTAAGGGTGGACTGGCTTGGCAAAGAGCGCCTCGCTCGGGGCGAGTTCCACGATCCGCCCCAGGTACATGACGGCAACGCGATGCGCGATATGCTCCACAACGCCGAGGTCATGCGAGATGAAGACGAAGGCGATGCCCATCTGCTGCTGGAGATCGAGAAGCAGATTCAGAATCTGGGCCTGCACGGAGACGTCAAGGGCTGACACTGCTTCATCGGCGATGATGAGAGAGGGGTTGAGCGACAGGGCGCGCGCAATGCCGAGCCGCTGGCGCTGACCGCCCGACAATTCGGACGGGAGCCTGTGCATCATGTCAGGTGACATTCCGACTTTTCGGAGAAGGTCCGCAGCAAGTGCCTGGCGCTGCTTCCGGCTGAGGCGCTCGAAATTCTCGACTGGTTCGGTGATGATTTGTTCGGCGGTAAGGCGCGGATTTAGCGACGAGTAAGGATCCTGGAAGACCATCTGCATCCGCCGGCGCCAGGCCTGAAGCGCGTCCTTCTTGAGGCTCGCAATATCGGTCCCGTCGATCAGCACGCGCCCGCCCGTCGGCTCCACGAGCCGCATCAGAAGCCGCGCGACGGTGGACTTGCCGCAGCCGGATTCGCCGACGATGCACAGTGTCTCGCCGGCCTCAACGGAAAAGGATACATCCTCCACCGCCCGGATCACCGGAATTGTCTTCTTCAGGAATCCCGCACCGAGCGGATAATGCTTGGTCAGATTCTCGGCTTTCAGCAAAGGACCACTCATGCGCCCATCACCTCTTCGGCGCGCCAGCAAGCTGCGACGTGGGCCGAGCCGACATCACGCAGGGCGGGTGTCTTCTCGCGGCAAATATCGATGGCGAACGGGCAGCGAGGCGCAAAGCTGCAGCCCACAATGGGCTCGCGCAGACTTGGGACCATGCCGGGGATTTCCGGAAGGCGGCGCTGACGGCCTCGCCGCGGATCAGGCACCGATCGCATCAGGCCCTGGGTGTAGGGATGCGCGGGGCGCGCGAACAGATCGATTACGGTCGCCTGCTCAACGATCCGGCCAGCATACATGACAATCACGCGTTGGCATGTCTCGGCCACAACGCCAAGGTCATGCGTGATGAACATGACGGCCGTTCCCGTGCGCTCTTTCAGATCGACGATAAGCCGCAGGATCTGCGCCTGGATGGTAACGTCGAGCGCAGTGGTTGGCTCGTCGGCGATCAAAAGATCCGGTGAGCAGGCAAGAGCCATGGCGATCATGGCGCGCTGGCGCATGCCGCCCGACATTTCATGCGGATAGTTGCTGACGCGACGCTCGGGGTCCGCAATGCGGACGAGACGGAGCATCTCTTCTGCTTTCTTGATGGCCACGGAGCGGGAAGCTTTCGTGTGGATCTGCACCGCCTCGGCGATCTGGTGGCCGACCGTATAGACCGGGTTCAGACTCGTCATCGGCTCCTGGAAGATCATGGCGATCTGGTCGCCGCGGATCTGGCGCATCTCCCGATCAGACAACTCAAGTAGGTCGCGTCCGTGAAAGCGGACCTCACCGTTGACAGTCTTGGCGGAAAGCTTCGGCAGCAGGCGAAGGATCGAGAGGGCAGTGACGCTCTTCCCGCATCCGGATTCGCCGACGACACCAAGCGTTTCGCCTTTCTTCACCTGGAAACTGATGCCGCCAAGGGCGCGGGTGATGCTCTCTTCGCCGTAAAAATGCGTTTCCAGATTTCGGACGTCGAGAAGCACGTCGTTCCCTGCGGTTTGATGCATCTGCATGTTAGCGCCTCCGCTTGACGCGGGGATCGAACAGGTCGCGCAGGCCGTCCCCGAGCAGGTTGACGGCCAGGACCGTGACGGCAAGGCAGATGCCGGGCGCGAAGATCGTCATCGGAGCGATGGCGAGATACAGGCGCGAACTGGCGATCATGTTGCCCCAGCTGGGAATCTCCGGCGGCACGCCTACGCCGAGGAAACTCAACCCCGCTTCTGTCAGGATCGCGCTGGCGCAGACAGTAGCACCCTGGACCATCAGCGCAGGAATGGTACTCGGCAGGATATGCCGCCATAGCACCTTGGGCAGGCGCGCACCGCCGCAGAGCGCGGCTTCCACATAGGGACGCTCGCGAACACCCAGAACCACCGAACGAACTAGCCGCGCGACGGCTGGCGTCTCGGGGATCGCGATGGCGACGATGAGGATGCCGATGCCGGGGCCGGTCAGAGAAATGAGCGCAATCGCCAGCAGAATCGTCGGGATCGACATCAGGCCGTCCATGACCCGCATGACGATGTTGTCGAAGCTGCGGCTGTGGCCGGCGATAATGCCGATCAGGAGTCCGCTCGCAGCCGCGGTCGCTGCCGACAGCAATCCGACCATGAGCGAGATCCGCGCGCCGAAGATCGTTCGAGCAAACACGTCCCGGCCCAGATTGTCGCTCCCGAACCATATCTCGGCGGAAGGCGGCTGGAGACGCTTGAACGGATCCATGTTCACCGGATCGCCGGCGTAAAGCGGGGCGGCGATCGCCAGAATGATCAGGAGCACCAGGAGGCCGCCGCCGATCAGGACCAGCGGGTGCCGAATTGCCAGACGGGGAACATCGGATAGCTGCAGCCGACCCATCGGCACGGCTTCAACTGGTGCGGAGAGGAGGGTCATATCAGTACCGGATGCGGGGATCGATCAGCGTATAGGCAAGATCGACCGTGAGGTTGATAAGGACGTACAGACCCGAAGTCAGGATGAGCACGCTCTGAATGATGGGATAGTCGCGGTTGTTGATCGCATCCACGACCAGACGACCGATACCGGGTATATTGAACACCGTTTCCGTGAGGACGACCCCGCCGATCAGATAGGCGAAGCTGGTGCCGATAACGGTCAGGATCGGGACGCCGGCATTCTTCAACGCATGGTGGAAAAGCATGGCATAGGACGACGCGCCCTTGGCCGCGGCCGTTCGCATATAGTCTTCCGACAGGACCTCGAGCATGCTCGCCCGCGTAACCCGGGCGATGAATGCAATGTAGGCAAGACTAAGAGCCACGGTGGGAAGGATCAGGTGCACAAACCAAGGCCCGAGGCCACCATCAATCGGCACATATCCCTGGACCGGTAGCCAGAATGTCCTGATGGCGAAGAAGTATATGAGAAAATAGCCGATGACAAAGACTGGGACGGAATAACCAAGTGCCGAAAACGCCGCGAGGAGGCGGTCGACAAGCCCGCCAGTTCGCCACGCGGCGAGAATGCCGAAGGAGACCCCGACCATCACCGAAAGGATTATGGTCAGGATCGACAGGGAAAGGGTCGGTTCAAGCCGCTGCGAGATGAGCTCGAGGACCGGTCGCCCGGAAAAGATCGAGATGCCGAAATCGCCGCCGAGCATGTCCCGCCCCCAGCGCATGAACTGAACCGGCATAGAATCGTTCAGGCCCAGCTGTTCACGGATGCCAGCGATCATCTCCACCGTGGCTGACTTGCCGGCGATCATCGCCGCCGGGTCGCCCGGTGCGAGCCTAAGGAGCAGAAAGATGAACACTCCGACCATCGCCATGACGGCGATGGCCGAAACCAATCTGCGAAGGATGTACGCAGCCACTAAGCCGAGACCTTCTGCATGTTCCACATCGGAACGATCTGTGGCATGCCGATAAGGCCTGTGAGGGTCTTACGGCGCGCGATCGGTACGACGTGTTGACCTAAAGGAACCTGGGGCACATAGTCCCACCATATTCGCTGCATCTTGCGGGCCAGCGCCTTGCGCTCTTCGAGCGCTCCCACGTCTGCCCATTTAGTCCGAAGAGCTTCATATTGGTCGTTCTGCGGCCAGCCGCGCCAACCTTTTGCGCCCATCATGAGGGTGGGATCAGAGATTACAGTGCCGGTGATCGCTTCATCTTGGGTGGTTATGAACATGCTCCAGCCGCCGTTCTCAACGGGGTCCTTCTTCGCCAAGCGGGCGACAAGCCCGCCCCAGTCGCTCGGCGCAAGCTCGGCATTCACCCCAATCTTCCGCAGTGCGGTTGCTACAACCTGAGAGGCATTGCTTGCCTCCGTCCAGTCTGTGGACTGCAGGATGACGACTTTCTCGCCAGCATATCCCGCCTCCTTCAACAGCTGACTGGCCTTTTCCGGATCGCCGCCCTTTTTGAACCATCCC